>CAJFVW010000148.1 GCA_904420575.1 uncultured Gordonibacter sp. | reverse complement strand
GACGCCGGCGGTGCCGATGAGGCGCGCGGCCGCGTAGATCTTCTCGGCCGGGCACCAGCAGATCTCGGCGGCGCGCTCGGGCGTCCATTCCCTGACGCGCTCCCGGTACTCGTCGAAGCCGTAGCACCAGCACTCGACGAAGTCGTGGTCGTAGAGGTCCTCTTCTATCATCACGTGCCCGATGGCCAGGGCCAGCGCGGCGTCCGTGCCGGGACGCACCTGGATGTAGAGCTTGGCATGGGCCGAAAGCCACGTCACCTGCGGATCGACCACGAACAGTTCGGACCCGCGGCGCATGCAGTCGATGATCCAGTGCCCGAAGAACCCGTCGGCGTTCGCGCGCAGCGGGTTGTTGCCCCAGATCATGAAGAGGTCGGGACGGCGGTACTCGGGATGGTCGAAGCGCGCCTCGTTGAGCTGGCCGCAGTCGGCGATGAACGTGTCGCCCAAGACGGCGTTCATGCCCTGCATGCGCGGCGTGTAGCAGCAGTTGCCGGCGAGCATGCCGCAGTTGTCGTTCGGCGTGCCGAAGGCGCCCTGCCCCAGCACGTTGCTCTGCCACGTGGCGTTGCGGCCGGTGCCCGCGCCCGTGCAGATGGACTTGGCGCCGTACTTCTCGGTGGTGTCCTTCACCATCTGGATGCACAGCTCGTAGGCCTCGTCCATGGTGATCTGCTCCCACGTGTCCTTGCCGCGGTCCTCCTTGGCGCGCTTCAGGGGATGGACGATGCGGTCGGGATGGTACACCGCCTCCAGCATGTCCAAACAGCGCATGCACAGGCGCCCGTCGGTGACCGGCGAGTTGGGGTCGCCTTCCACCTTGACCAGCTTGCCTTCCGCGTCCGTGTAGAACAGGATGCTGCAGCCCTGGTGGCAGCCTGGCGCCGACCACTGCGTCGAGCGCGTGACCGTCAGGTCCCCTTCCCGGTACTGCCAATCCTTCTTATAGACCGTAGGGTCGAAGCACTCTCTCATGCAAAACTCCTTCCAGCGTCTTGTGTCTCGTCATTTGACCCGTTCGCCCTGCTTCTGGGCACGAGCCCACACGCCCAGCATGACGAGGTTGTCGTTCGATACGACGTTGTCCTCGCCCACCTTGTGATAGGTCATGCGCGTCTGCAGCTCGCGCGGATCGCGGAACTCGTGGCGAATGTAGAGCTCGCCGTCCAGCAGGTAGGCCTCTTTCGTCTCCATCGCGTCGATCGTCGGTGCGTACCTGTCGAGCAACTCCCGATCTGCCATCCGAACCTCCTTCTCCTCGAAAATCCCGAGCCTGCACCCGCGTGCCGGCCCCCTTCTCAACCGAACCCACGCCCTCCGAACGCCCTGCACCCAAGGGACGTGGCACCGACAGCGCAAAGTCTCCGACGTTTGCGACTCGTTCGCATCTGTTGGTGGGTATGAAGATGAAAAAGAACGTTTGAAAAGGCATTTCTCAAACAACCGAAGCGAAAGCGATACTCTGGGTATTAGCTGCGCCTCGGACGCTCCAAGAAGAGCCCCGCCCCCTTGGCCGCGGAATGGGACAGGCCTTCCACGAGCGCCAGGCAGGCGAACCCGCACCCCGCCACCAGAAGGGAGGTCGCGGCCGATTCGGAGCCGAACAGAGCCATCTGCAGGCCGTTGATGACGAGGGGCGACAGGGTGGCGCCCAGCGAGACGAACGAGACGCAGACGGAGATGGCCATGGTCACCACCTTCTTGTCGACCGTCTTCGAGATGTAGTAGATGGTGCTGATCTGCTGGATGCCCGACCCGATGCCGAACAGCACGCCGCCCAGAAGCACCACGGGGAAGCTGTGCCCGAACAGGGAGACGGCCAGCATCCCGCATGCCAGGCACGCGAACCCCACGACGAGCGTGTAGCGGCCGAGCTTCTGGGACGCCTTGCCGTAGGCGATGCCCACCAGGAAGGAGACGACGCTGATAGAGGACGTGACCACCGACACGTCGGCGGTGGTGCCCAGATGCCGCTCCTGCATGAGCATGGCGATGTTGGTGTGGAAGCCGTAGAGGAACAGCATGGCGCAGAAGAACAGGGCGAACAGGTACACCGTCTTCGGCCTGAACAGCTCCTTGAGGCCCGCCGCCCGGTGCTCGCGGTCGACCAGGCGCTTGTCGAGCTCGCCTTTGGGCAGCACGAAGTGCGCGAACAGGAAGACCGGCACCACGCCCAAATACACCAGGAAGGCATTGCCCCAGTGCGACAGCGCCAGAAAGCCGACGCACAGGGCGACGAGCGCCTCGCCGATGAAGTTGAAGGCCTGCTTGAAGCCGAGCGCGCGGCTGCGCTCGGCGTCGTCCTCCCAACCCTGGCAGATGAACGCGTTGGCCATGGGATGCAGCAGACCCTGCCCCAGCCCCACGCAGGCGCTGCATGCGAACATGGCGGCGATGGAGGGGGTCTGAAAGACTACCGGCACCATGCCCCCGACGAAGATGACGGCCAGGGCGAACTCGGCAATGCGCTTCTTATGCACGTAGGAGGCCAGAAAGCCCGAGAGCAACGTTCCGGGGATGCTCACCATGGGCGGCACGGAGAGGATCATCTGGATGGTGGTGCGCGGCACGCCGGGATAGGCTTCGCCCAGCACGGCCAGGATGGACGAGAACGCCGAGAAGACGCTGTCGTAAATGGCGAAGCCGAAGATGGGGACCAGGAACAGCGCGTGCTCGATCCTGAAATAACCGACGAGTCTGCGCAACGTTTCTCTCACGATTGCCCCCTTCGCATCGGATGCGGAGGCGCCAATCCGGGCGCTCCCGCCTCGTCGGCAGACCCGGCCCCCCAGCCCTGCCGCAAATCGTTGTGACATGATTGTCTGGGGCCCCCGGTTTGTCTTGATACCCAGAGGATTAATTTGGCCGTTTCGGCGCCTGGGGAGAAAAACCTACTCCTGATCGCAGGACGTTGGCGGTAAGATACGTTCAGGCGGACCGGCTGCGACGAACGTCCCCGCTGCGCCCCGGCGCGGAAGGGGAGTTCCTGAAGGGTCGATGCGGTCGGCACGCAAGGCAGGGATTGATCAGGGGGCATACATGACTGCGACCGAAAGTATCAACAAAGAGGGACCCATGCCCGAATGCGGCCTCGCGGAAAGGACCATGCTGGGCATGACCGGCTTCGCCTTCTCCACCGCAGCCGTCCTGGTGGCCGACTACAGCCCCCTTCTTGCGACGCCTGCGACCGGCACGCCCACCATGCACGGGGCGACCCACGGGTTCATGTTCCTGTGCATGGCCGCCTTCTATTTCGTCGTGGCGCGCTATCTCAAGAGCCGCGACAGGTTCGTCAGCTCCCGGCGGGCGCAGGCGGCCTTCTTCGCCGTGCAGCTGTTGCTGCCTTGCGTCGTGCTGGCGGAAGCGGCGGGAGGTTTTTCGCTGCCAGCTTTCGCGCTGGTGCTTCTATGGTCGGCGTTCGGCGTGGCAAGCGGGTACTTCTCGTGCGCGTGGACGAACGTGCAGAGCACCATCGGGGAAGACCGCATCCGCAAGGCCAACCTCTGGTCGTTCTGCCTTGCCGGCTGCATCGCCGCCGGCGTTTTGGCCATGCCCACGCAGACCGGCATCGTGGCCCTTCTCTTCCTGTGCGTCGGCTCGTTCGCACTGTTGTTGCAGGCACCGCCGCGGCCTATCGAGGAGATGGACGAGCACGACGAGCAGTGGTTCGCGCAGAACAGCAGGTACAGCGCGAACGGTTCCTACATCATGCTCGTGGACGGCGTGATGATCGGCGTGATAGCGGGCCTTCTGGTGGCGCGCATCAGCAAGGACGTGCTTCCCTCCCCGGTCATGGGCTTCGAGTTCCTGTGCGTCGCCCTGGCCTTCTTCCTGTTCGACTGGAAGGCGCCAAGGCTGCTGGACTTGGGGCGGAGCCAGCTGGTGCTGCTTCCCGTGCTGGTGTGCGGCCTGGTTCTCTCCGGTTTTTTGGACGCGCCGTGGAACACCTTCGCCGCCCTTCCCCTGTTCGCCTTCGTGTACCTGTTCGACTATACGAACTCGTCGGTGCTGTCGCTGCGGGGCAACCTGCTTTCCGTGTCCCCCTGCTACTGCTATGCCAAAGGCCGCTTCTTCATCATTTTCGGGCAGGCGGCCGGATGGTTCGTGGGAGGGCTCATCGGCTCCGACTTCGCCCGCGGGGCGCTGCCCATCGTGTCCGTCTTTCTGATCGTGCTGCTGTGCGTCTACATAACCGTCGCGACCATCAAGCCCGACAAGTACCCCATTATGAGCGAGTTCTCGCCCGAAGAGCAGGCATTGACCGCCGAAATACCCCCCCCCCCCCGCCGGAACCGGTCATCGAGCGCCCGTACAAGCGCAAGTGCACCCAGGCCACCATGGCCTACGACCTCACGCCGCGCGAGGGTGAGATACTGTTCTACCTGGCCAAGGGCCGCAACGCGAAATACATCGCCGACCAGCTCTACGTCGCCGAGCGCACCGTGAAGACGCACACGTACCACATCTACCAGAAGATGGGCATCCACTCCCAGCAGGAGCTGATCGACATCGTCGAGAACGAGGAAGGCGCCGGGCGCGCCGTTTCGTCGTAGGGAATGCGGCAGGTGGCGGTGGTGGCACACGGGGGCGGAGGCGATGTGCCACCCGCGGCCTGCCCCCGTCGCGCGTGGGCGCAACCACGTGGCCGCCGCAGCCGCCGCACCGCCCCGAACGCACGGCGGCCCTCCCGCAGACGCGGGAGGGCCGCCGTCGTCACCTGCGCGCAGACGCCTGCCCCTGCCGTGCGCGCCTGCGCGCTCGCACTCCACAGGTGCAGGGTGACTCCCTGCGCGCGGCAGGAAATCGCCCGTGCGCCTACACTTCCTTCAATGGCGTCCCTTCAAGCGGGAAACGCATCTCGGGCTCTTCCTCCACCAGCTCGGATACCTGGTGCGTTTCGGCCTCGTCGCCGTCCTTGCCCGGCAGCACCATGTTGAGCACGATGCCCACGAGCGACCCCACGGCCAGGCCCGAGAGCGAGATGGTGATGGCGCCGGCCGGAATGACGATGGCGCCGGCGGCGCTGTAGGCGATGCCCAGCGACAGCACCAGGATGAGGGCCGTCACCAGGACGTTGCGGCTCTTCATGAAGTCCACGTGGTTCTCCACCAGGTTGCGGATGCCCACGGCCGAGATCATGCCGTACAGCACCAGCGACACGCCGCCGATGACGCAGGCCGGCATGGCGCCGATGACGGCCTCGAACTTCGGGCAGAACGAGAAGACGATGGCGAAGCAGGCGGCGATGCGGATGACGCGCGGGTCGAACACGCGCGTGAGCGCCAGCACGCCGGTGTTCTCGCCGTACGTGGTGTTGGCCGGAGCGCCGAACAGCGACGCCAGGATGGTGGCCAAACCGTCGCCCAGAAGCGTGCGGTGCAGGCCCGGCTCCGCGATGTAGTTGCGGTTGCACGTGGAGCTGATGGCCGACACGTCGCCGATGTGCTCGATCATGGTGGCCAGCGCCAGCGGCATGATGGTGATGACGGCCGTGAGCGCCAGGCCCGCGTCGAAGTTCGCGCCGAAGAGCGAGAACACCGTGGAGTCCCACTGGACGGGCAGGCCGATCCACGGGGCTTCGACGACGGAGGTGAAGTCGACCTCGCCCACCAGCGCCGCCACCACGTAGGCCGCGACGACGCCCAGGAGGATGGGGATGATCTTGATCATGCCGCGTCCCCAGATGTTGCACACCACGATGACCGCGATGGCCACGATGGCCACCAGCCAGTTGGTGGACGCGTTGCCGATGGCGGAGCTTGCGAGGATGAGCCCGATGGCGATCACGATGGGTCCAGTGACCACCGGCGGGAAGAAGCGCATGACGCGCTTGGGTCCGAACACCTTGAACAGCGCGGAAAGCACCAGGTACAGAAGCCCGGAGCACGCCACGCCCAGGCAGGCGTACGGCAACAGGTCGGCCTCGCCGTTGGGCGCGATGGCCGCATACCCGGCAATGAAGGCGAACGACGATCCCAGGAACGCCGGCACCTTCCCCTTCGAAAGCAGATGGAACAACAGCGTGCCCACGCCGGCGAACAGCAGCGTGGTGGAGACGGGCAGACCCGTCAGGACCGGCACCAAGATCGTCGCGCCGAACATGGCGAACATGTGCTGCAGTCCGAAGATCGCCATCTTCGGCGCGCCGAGCTTGCGCGCATCGTAAATTGCATCGGGGCTGTCCTTGGCCCCCATGGTCGGCGTTTCCTTTTCGCTCACCTTCAACCCCTTATCTCGCGTCCCCTGCGTTGCCGCATGCTTCCGCGTTCCGTGATTCGGCGCGCGCGGTTGCGCGAACCGTTAGCATCTTGCCACAAGTTCGCGCAATGCGCCATGCCCAAGAGGCCGAGCGCTTGTTAAACTTTGCAGAAGGGCCGCGCTCCAGCAGGCGACGGCAGAGTAGACCGCGGCAAGGCGGCGGGCACGAACCCGGCAGAGCCGGCCGGGGCGGCCTGCGTCCGGCTAAGCCCCTCCCTGCGAGGCGAAGGGCGCACGCGGCTGCCGTTGCCTTGCCGTGTCGCAGCCTTCGACAGGCAAGGCTGACCGGAGCGGCCTGCGCCCGACCCCTCCTGACGAGGCCGGGAGTAGCTGCCGCAGCCTTACGTGTCGCAGCCCCACGGCAAGCGTTTTGACCTCGTACTCTCGCGCTTCGAAGCTCGAGCCTCCGACGTGCCCCAACGGCGCCCCAGATGCCGGAAAAAAAGAAAGGCCACCGGCAAAAACACCCGATGACCTGTTGTCTCATGGTGGTCGCTACAGGATTTGAACCTGTGACCCCCGCCGTGTGAAGGCGATGCTCTCCCGCTGAGCCAAGCGACCATTGTCTCCCGATGCATGGCACGAACCGCGCCATGTCCTTCGGTGCCAAAGTATTGTACCGGTACCGGGCCGCAAGCGCAAGGGTCGATTTCGGTGAGTATCGAGAAAACCCAAAACCCAAACTCAACAACGACTTTCAACAGATGGCTTGCGGCAAGTCCGCCACCGTTCCCTACGACTTGCCAAAGCGCTTCCTGCGGCGGCGGTTCAGGGCATACGCGCCAGCCGATGCGGCCAGCGCCACCACTGCGGCACCTGCGATGAGCGGCATTGCCGTTGAAAGCGGATCCCCCGTCTTTGCCAGCTTGGCAACAGGCTCCTTCTTAGGCTCGTCTGCGGGAGTCGTAGGCTCCTGCGGTTCGGGCTTAGGCACAGGATCAGCCTGCTTCCCCTTGTACACGGCAGTAAACACCGTGTCGCCCGTTATCGCAAGATCCGCGATGTCTTCGGCGGTGTAGACGTTGCCGTCTGCATCCGCCCAGCCGACGAACTCCCATCCGTCATCAACTTGCACAGCAGGCACCTTGCAGCCATTGCCATCAAGCGTGGTGCCGTGCTCCACCTCAAAGGTTGCCTCATCGGCAAGCGTGCCGTGATCGCCCGGCTTGAAGGTGACCGTATGCCTCTGGTTGCCCTTGGTGTCCACCTGATTTGAACTGATGGCGGGCGAGTTGCCTACCACTACCTGCGCAGTGTTGCTGATGGAGTCGTTCACCGTCAGGCCCTCGTCGACCGTCACCTTGAAGCCAACCTCCACCGAACCGGTCTTGGCCTCGACATCTTGGAACGTCCACGTGAGCGTGCCGTTGTCAGCGTTATACACGCCATCACCATAGCTGCCCTCCACCAAGGTGGTACCTTCAGGAACCACATCGGTAATCGTGACGTCCTGAAGAACGCTGGTGGTGTTAGCCCACTTGATGGCGTAGGTCAGCGTGTCGCCCGAGAACGCCTCGTCCGCATCCCCATCGTTAACCTTTACGGACTTCTCGGGGTCGTCAAGCTTCTCGTAGAGCACCTTGATGACGTTGTCGCCCGTTGCCTGAATGACATAGGGCACGTCACCCTGCTGCACGCCATCGGCATAGCCCTCGCCAGGATGCAGCCAGTCAAGCGAGCCCTCGGACGGGCCGGGTTGCAGCGTAATGCCCAGGCCGGCATACACACCCTCTCTCGCCGTCTCGCCCAAATAGTTGGATTCGACGTAGTTATCAGCATCGTCTTCGGTGCAGTTCTTGTAGTACTTGATCGTGTAGGACTTGGTGGCATCCAGCGTATATTGCGCCGTGAACGTCACATTTTCCGTAATCTTCATGTTCAGCACATCATAGCTGCTGTAGATAGCGTCATCCAGCGACGACTTCCATCCCACGAACTTGTAGCCCTTGTCCACATCTGGCGTGACGGTAGGCACCGTCTTGCTCTCGTCGGCCAGCGAGTTGCCGTAGAGCACCTGGCGCTCGACGTTAGGCGCTTCCGCAGTTGCGCCATCAATCGCACCGTTATCACCCGGCTCGAACTTGATGTTTACCTGCTTGGTGACCTCAACCACGGAAGGATCTGAGGTCGACTCAGCCCCATCAACCGTAAGAACGGCCTTGTTCTCAATCTCGTCACCAAACGCACCGTCGTCGTTGACCGTCACCCGGAAGGAGCCGCCTATCCTCGCTCCTTCAGGAACCGAAGCGAAGGTCCACGTGATGGTGTTGGAACCCGCATCGTAAGACACGGTATCGCTGTGCGTTCCGTCATTTATTGAAGCACTGCCTTCCATATACGTGACATCGTTAGGGAGCGTATCGGTGATGGTCACATCAGTTGCAACTTTACCAGTGTCGTTCGTCCAGCCGACCGTGTAGGTCAACTCCTGGCCAGGCAGGACAACTTGCGCGATTTCAGAGGAACCGGTGCCGGCGTCCGTCGTGGCCTCCTTGTAGGGGTTGCCCAGCGACACGTACAGCACCTTGATCACATCGTTTTGGCCAGTAACGACATACGGAATACTCCCCTGCTGCACGCCGTTGCGGTAGCCGGAAGGTCGATGAGCATTGAGATGTCCATCAGCGGTACCACTGGGAACGGTGATCTTCTGGCCGACGTAAGCATCGTTGACAGCGTAACTCTCATTCAGAGGTGTCCAATTTGCCTCAGCGTCATCGCCGCTCTCTGCCGTGTAGTACTCGATGGTATAGCCCTTGTTGCGCTGCAGCTCGTTGGTGATATTGGACGTGAACTGCACCACGGACGAATTCTGCCCATACGTGGGCCCGACCACCTGGGCATAGGTCACCTTGTAGTCGTTGCCCGCAACGGCACCCTGCTCGGCGTAGGTGATCGTGCCATTATCGCCGACGACGGCAGGATCGGCGGTCGTGTCAACCTCGCGCACCTGATAGGAGATCTCGGCACCAGTAGTGTCAAAGCGCGGCAGATCCGCAAAGCCGTACTCCCAGTTTGTGTCAGCGGAAATGGTCTGCTCCAGCGGATTCTGATCGTTGGGGTACGCCTCCCACGTGCCATTGGCGTCAACGGTGCCCAGGCGCACCTTCACCTGACTCGGCAGGGCGAAACCGTCCTCCAAGGTTCCATCTCCTTTTTGAGGCAGGTTATCCCACGACTTGGCCCCCTTGACCGTCACCGACTTGACGGTGTTGGTGAATACGACCGTATTGGCGGGCGTGTTTTCCGTCTTATCAGCGCTGATTGTCAAACGCTCAGTAGTGGCGCCATCGTGTTCGCTGGCAGTGTCGTGCTTATGCTGCACCGTGTAATCGGGGCTTGCCTGTTCGCTTACCTGATAGTACAAACCAGCAGGGATCTTGCCAATCGTAGCGCTCTCATTGTTTTCAAGCGTTATGGTGTAGGTGCCACGGTCATACGACACCTTGGAGGCATCTGCCGCCGCGATTTCGAACTGGTCATCGACCGGCGTTTGAGTGGCGTCATCGGCGTAGAACTTCAACGTGAACGTGAATTGCGCATCAGCCGCACCCGTGCCCGAAACCTCCTTGGAAATGGTCAGGCTGCCGCTTTCACGCTTGTTGACGAACGTGACGCCCGAGGCTGCATCGGCTGCGATAGTGCCGGACGTGACGCCTTCGGCGCCCTCGTCGCCCGCATCGCCACCCACACGGCCACCCGTCACCTTGTCGAGCACATAGCCGTCCTTTGCGTGCTCGTGCGTGGTGTAAGTGGTATTGGCGGGAACGTCGAACGTCAGCTTGCCATCCTGGTTGTTGAGCTCCTGCGTCAGGCGATAGGTGGTACCGCTGCGATACGCAAGCGTCACCTCTATGGGTTCACCTTTGCCATTAGTGCCGGTCAGCGTCACTGTGCGGTTGTTGCCCGACCCCTGAGGAGAAAGCTGCGAGACGACATCTGCACTTGGGAACGTGAAATCGGTATGCGTCTGGAACTTCACGCTGTTATCGACCCACGGGCTGTTCGCATCGCCGTCGGCACCCTGAACCTCCTTCTCCAGCGAGAACGTGCTCATGCGCGTGTTGTTCACGACGATCTCATCAAGCGTGTCGTTGAGGATCGTGCGGGTGATGCCGCCCTGCTCAGCCTGGTTATCGGTGTTGTAGGTGACGATATAGGATTGATCGTTTGGCACAACCTCCCGCACGGTGGCCTTGGTACCGGCAGGCAGATCCTCCAGCGTCACGTTTTGGCCGTTGGCAAGGTTAAAGGCGTACGTGTTGGCCGTGCCCGCCTGAGGCTCCAGCGTAACCGAGCCGGTATTGGCAACAACGTTGCCGCTATCAGGCACCCATGTTGGCGATTCGTGGTTCTTGTCAACGCCGGTGAAATCAAGGGCGACCTCGAAGCCGAACGACGCAGCATCATCCCCTGCGGCGTTGAGGTAGTTCTTGGCAATCTTCAGACTGCCGTATTCCCGCGTAGGCTCCTGATAGGTGTTGGCGATGGAAACGTCCTGCGTGGCAGTGCCGTCCGTGCCCATTGCGGCCTCACCCTGATCGTAGGCTACCTCAAACTTGAACGTGTCGCTTCCAGAGCTCGTGGTGAACTCTGGGCTTGCAGTGTCCGAAGGCAAGAGTTGCGAGCCGTCAGGCGCAAGCTCGATCACGCGGTATTGAATGGTCGCGCTACCCGACGTCCGAGGACGCTCCCACGTGTAGCTTTTCGTTGCGTAGGGAGAAGCGCTGTCCACCGCAAGCGACACGGCATTGCCCACGTTGCTCCAGTTTGCACCGTTATCGATGCTCTTTTGCAACTGCACCTGCACGCTACGAGGCACTGCCTGAGACGGAATGGCCTGCGCGCCCGTCGAACCCCACGTCTTTTTGACTGTAATGGAAATGGGATCATACTCAACCAGATAGACGTCCAGCACCGCCTTGCCCGCCGTCACGCCTGCAATCGAGAAATTGCTCTCGTACTTGCCGTCGTTCTCGTCGGACGGATACACCATATAGTTTTCGTCCGCGCTATAGCCGCCCTCGTCAACGATGAGCCGCATGACCTTGTCGTTGAGCGTAACGCCGTCATCGGCGAACACGTCCAGCATGGAGTTGGTCAGGCGGGCGGCATCCATCGTCTCGGAATAGAACTGCTTCTCCGAGCCATCGTTGTTCACCATGTGGTAATTGACCACAACGGGGATCTTGGTGCCCTGGAATTCGGTGCTCTTCGACCACACCGCTTTGAGCGTGAACACGGCGCGCGCACTTCCGTCAGCCGCCGTGCCTTCGGTATAGACACCGGTCAAGTCGCTGCTCAAAAGATCGGAAATCTTGAACGTCTGCCCCGGGTTAAAGCGGTATTGCCCATCCGCCCCGACGGCATTGCCGTCTTGGTCAACCAGCTGCCAGTACTCGAAAAGGTACTCGTTGTTCGGGACGCTGGGCACGTTTACCGGGAAATGGACGATGTCGTTGTCCACCATATTGTATCCGGTCGTACCGCCCGTATCGCGGCCAGGCGTAGCGGCATCCTGATACGGCATGTTTTCGACCTGGGTGCCAGACGGCAATTCGTTAACAGCGGCCGTTGTGCCGCTTTCCGCAACACCGTTTTCATATTGCACCTCGGCGCGAATCGGTTCAGCGGAAATCTGAATGACGATCTGGCCCTTGTTCACACTATCGCGCATGTACTCATCAAGAGCCTGGGTGGTTCGCAGGTAGTAATAGCCATCGGTGCTGTCGCTCCAGCTATCATGGGTCTGGCAGTACTGCCCGCTGCTTACACTGGCGAAGCTTGAATCTTCGACAAGGTTGGCCCATCCGCATGCGACAATCCATTTGTTGGAGCCGTCATTTGCTTTGCCGATGTAATCATACTGCCCGCCTCCGTCCGATTGCGCATCTGCTTGCGACACCGTGCCGTTAGCACTGAAGCTGTCCGCGCTTTGCAGATTCACCAGCTCGACCGCACGCGACCCCAGCAATTTTTGTCCATCATCGGTGAGCGTGTCGTTCACCTGCAGCTCCACATAGGCGTTATCGGGGTTCGTAGTGGCGCTGGCGTTAGGATTGGCTGCAAGCACGCGAACCGTGGGTTTGTAATAACCCAACTGGCGCTTGAAACGAATCGGATCAGAGAACCAGTTGGCATTCCAGTTGTCGTTGGTTCGATCGATAATGCCGCCAAGCGACGACAGATCCATCCAATACGCTGCCGGGTTGTCCTCTGTCCACTTGCCCTCCTGCGTCCACCAATTTTCAGACGAATACATGCCATCCGTATAGGCATGACCCCACGTTTGGGCGTCGTCGATGCCGGTACTTTGAACGATCAGTTCCTTTTTCTGATTGATGGTGAAACGCCCGCCGCTGATGGTCAGATCCTCATAGCAGTTGGTAGCAGTGAGCGTATACTGACGCACCTGGAACATCTGGTTGCTCAAGGTATAGCGATACACGCCCTCTACCTTGAGCGTGATGATCGTCCCGCTCGAAAGCACCGTGGTTGCCTCGGCAGAAGTAGTCGGTTTCCCGAATATATCCCCTCGCGCATTGGGGTCTTCAGGGATGAGCGGCACCGTGATGGGCTCGCCGTTGATCTGCAGCTTGTCGATCAGCGACGTGGCCGTGCCGTTGGTTCCGCCAAGGGAGGATTGTTCCGCAATACCGTTGATGTGCCACTCGATAGTGTACGAACCGTCTGGCTGCAATGTCGATGCAACCGTCGCATTGCTTCTAATGACGTCATCTGTCGGTATCTGATTGGCCGCGCCTCCCGTACCGACGTATTGACCTTCGTACCAGGGCTGGTTTTGATTCGATTGTTCCTTATAACCGTGGAAGGTGTACGCTCTCATATTTTTTGCCCCAGCAACATGGAACTGATCGATCGTCACCCTCGTGTTATCCGAGAACAACCACCACGATGCGTCAAAGGTGGGCGCCTCTATCGGGTCAAGTACGACCGTGAACACGACCTTGCCTTGGTTTTGCGCGGTCGCATGATCCTCGTGCGTGCATTCCACGTACACATACGCGGCCTGGCCGCCCTTCTCTCCCTGCGACGCATCGGGGTGGGTCATGGTGCCTTTGTCGTTGTACTGCTGCTGCACGCCAATCGTCAGCGAGTTGAGCTTGTTTTCCTTGGTGGCATCGTCATCGTTGTAGCTTATAGGCACCACCATAGGCGCACCGGTCGAATCGTTTTGAGATACGAACTCCGCCTTGAGGGTGGCGGTGTAGCCGCGGGGAATGTTCACGGGGACAATGGCGGAAGGCTTCCCCTCACCCGACAGCGCAAGCGGGCGATTGTCGTCGCCAAAGACTTTGCTCTCGGTCCAACCATCGGGAAGCGTGACGGGATTGCCCGCCGAGTCCTCTATCTGATACTCGAGCTGGTGGCCGGCAACGTGCTTGTACAACACGTTGACCATGTTCTTAGAGTCAACCTGATCATCTGGCGTGCTGCTGTTGATGGCGAGCACCGAATACAGCGTGTTGGGAGTGATGTCGTGATCGGTGGTATAGTACACGTACTCAACGTCGGCGATTTTGAGCAGACCCACGTAATGAACCTGCGCATCGTTGACTGCGGCACTGGAATAGACGTGCGTTCGGTTATTCGCCACAACGCCTTCAGGCAGCGTGTTGCGCAGCAAGCCCGCCTTGACCGCCGCTGGATCATGGAGGTTGTCCTTGATCAGCTGCGCTCGAACGCCCTCATTGAGCGCATCGTCTTTTTCCGCCTCGTTATCGCAAATGAAATTGAAGTAGCGTGCCGCATCGATCCACGCATCGTCTTGCGGAATCTCCGCGTACAGAGAAATGCTCCGTGCGGCGGCTGAGGGAGCCATCATCGTGCGGGATTTGGCACGGTTGGCGCTACCGGCGTTGCGAAGCTCGTCAAGGTCGGCGATATAGGCCTGCAATGCATCAACGTCAACAGTGTCGTCCTTGATGAACTGACTGGCGGTGTCGGCATCAAGGGTGTATTCAACCAACAGGTCGTCGTTGAGGACAAGCAGACTGCCGTCGTCCATCTTAAGGTAGTGAACCGTGGTCTTCTGGTAATCAAGCGCATCGCCCTGGTCGGCAGCGCTGTCGGCAACATAAGCACCGTCGGCCTGGTAGGCGGAAGCATCGGATTGGACAGAGCCGTCGGTTAAACCGGACACGGAGCCAGAATCGCTGCCAGCTGTATCGTCTGCATCGGTGCCAACTGTTGCGCTGGCATCGGTGCCGTTCTGCGCCGTGTCAGACTGCCCGTCATCAACCGCGTCCCCGCGCTGAGCCGTATCGCCTGTTGCGACAGCGCCTCCTTGATCGGGCGTAGCGATGTCTTGCCCGCCATCTTGTGCACTATCGGCCTCGATTGCTGCAGATTGCGCCAAAGATCCTGCACGAGACGCTTCCGCAAACGCCTGCGCGGGCAGCAAGCCCGCACACAGCGAAAGGGCGACGAATATCGAAAAAACCCTCCCGCCAAACGAGGTGCACGCAACCTGCCCGCGGGCACGCCGACACAATGAATGAAAGATGGCTGTCGTGGTACGTTTCCGTGTCGCCATAATAGACCACCAATCTGGATCACCCCGATAATTGGAACTACTTCAGCAATACTATGTCACAAAATTACCCCCCCCCCCGCAAGGGAAAATCGGGGATTGCTTCTGTTTCCGCGCCGGTTTCCGCATGCGGAGGAAAACCGTGGAAGAAAACCGCTATACTGGTGCGCAGTACCCGCCGCCCCCGCCGCGTCGGCGGCATGGCGCGCACGGCGCGCGGGCGAAAGGAAATGCGCAGGCGGCAAAACGCCAAGACGACAGAAACGGAAAGAGACCCCATGAGCACCGACAGTTTCGAAGCGAACCTCAAGCGCAGCAACGAGACGCGCGCCGACATAGCCGAGAACCCCGGCAAGTACCGCATGCTTACCGGCGACCGCCCCACGGGCAGGCTGCATCTGGGACACTACTTCGGCAGCATCCTGAACCGCGTGAACATGCAGGACGCCGGCGTCGACTCTCTCGTGCTCATAGCCGACTACCAGGTCATCACCGACCGCGACAGCACCGAGCACATCCAGGACAACGTGTACAACATGGTGATGGACTACCTGGCCGCCGGCATCGACCCCTCGAAGACCACCATCTTCACCCATTCGGCGGTGCCGGCCTTGAACCAGCTCATGCTCCCGTTCCTCTCGCTGGTGTCCGAAGCGGAGCTGGAGCGCAACCCCACCGTGAAGGCCGAGCAGGAAGCCAGCGGCCACGAGCTCACGGGGCTTCTGCTCACCTACCCCGTGCACCAGGCCTGCGACATCCTGTTCTGCAGGAGCAACATCGTGCCCGTGGGCAAGGACCAGCTGCCGCACATCGAGATCACGCGCCAGATAGCGCGCCGCTTCAACAAGCGCTACGGACGCGTGTTCCGCGAGCCGGTGGGCATCCTGTCCGACGCCATCGAGATCCCCGGCCTCGACGGCCGCAAGATGTCGAAGAGCTACGGCAACTCCATCATGCTGGGCGCCACGGCCGAAGAGACCGCCAAGCGCATCAAGAAGAGCCCCACCGACTCCGAGCGCACCATCACCTTCGACAAGGAGAACCGCCCCGGCGTCGCGGCCCTGCTGACCACGGCGGCGCTCGCCACCGGGCGCACCGAGGAGGACATCGCGGCCGAGATAGGCGACGCGGGCGCGGGCGCGCTCAAGGCCTTCGTGATCGAGAGCGTGAACGGCTTTTTGGCGCCCCACCGCGAGAAGCGCGCGGCCTTCGAGCAGGATCTGGACTACATCAAGGACGTCATCCACGAGGGCAACCGCCGCGCCAACGAGATAGCCAACGCCACGCTGGACGAGGTGCGCGAGGCCATGGGGATGGTGTACTAGAGAAAGCGCCGCTTCCTTCGACGAAGCGGCGCTTTCCTTTTCTCGCGTGCCGAGGGAGGCAAGCCGCTACTCCAGCAGTTCCTGCTTGCGGGTGCGGCGGCATGACCAGGTGCAAAGGAGCAAGGCGGCCAGCAGCAGCACAGCGACGCACGCCACCTCGGCGAAGCGCGGGACAAGGACCCCGGCTCCCCAGAAGACTTCCCGGAAGTAGAACGTGCGGTCCAAAAGCCACGACCCGAACAGCGCCCCCGCGCCCACGAACAGCGGCGTGGCCTTCAGCAGCATGACCACGTAGGTGCTGCTGTAGCGCGAGAGGAAGAGCGAGAGCGCCCCGCACGCCATGCCCAAGGCCGCAACAAGCGCCACAAGCACTAGCAGGTACTGCCCGTAAGTGCCGTCGAACCACACGAAGCGCGAGGTGACGAAGCTGTAGAGCGGCGTGTCCGCAAGCGCGAGCGGCCCCTGGGCGACGAACAGGCCGCCGTACACCGCCAGGTTCGCCGCCGTCAGCGCGAGCGCGGAAAGCAGTCCGGCGGCGCACTGCACGTCCACGGTGCGCCGTCCCTGGCGCGACGACCACTGCAGCGCCCGCACGCGGTGCAGCCTGTCGCGCACCAGCACGGGCGACAGCAGCAGGATCACGCTGAGTGCCACCCACACGGCCACGTACTTGGCGAAATTCGTCGTGGTTTCTTCCAGGTGCATGCTCAGGTAACCTTGCTCGCGCGCCGGATTCTCCAATTCCCTGATGCGGTCCTGCTCTTCGGGGGAATACTGCGAGAATAAGCTTTTGTCCTGCGATATCAGGTTCTCGTTGCGTGTATCGTACCCGTTCATCATGGTTTGCAGCTCTTGCAGCCTATAGAGGTTCGTGTTCTCGACAATTCTGGCGTGCAGTTCGCTGTCCGCCCGGAACCGATCGTCGTGGCTAGCGTCCTGCCACCTCTCCACCCATGCCTCTTCGAACGCCGTGTACGACGGGTAATCCACGATGCCGGCCGCAGCCGCCTCTGGCAGGTCGGCCACCATGTCGTCGAAGACGGCGATCTCGTCTGCCAGCTGGGCGTCCACCTGCACGCGCTCCTCGGGCTCCATCGTGGGGCCGAAGCGCTCCATCCAGCCGACCGCTATATCGAAATCCGACTGGGCGTTGGGGCCGTTGTGGAAATGCTCCACGTAGAAGCGGGGGAACAGCAAGTAGTAAAGCACGCCCAGCACCGCCAGCACCGCCACGATCCCCGGCCGCCAGATCTTGCGCAGTTCTTGCCCTAGAAGTTCCATGGCACGACGTCCTTCCTTCCGAAGCGCCGAAGCGCAAGCCCCGTTGCCGCACCGAACAGCACCAGGTTCAGCACAGAGGCGATGGTCTCTTGAAACGGCAGCACGGCGGAAAGCCCCATCTCCGTGAACCACACGGGCAGGCTCACCCAAAGGCACGTTGGCGACAAGCAAAGCGCGAAGCACGCCGCCCACATCCCCGCCCCCGCTGCCACCGAACGCGCCACCAGCGCTGCCAGCAGCACCACTGCCAGCACGAGCGCAGCGGCGTAGACGTTGCGCACCAACACGCCGCACACGGCCGCGATCAAAGCGCATACCGTGACGAGCACCGTGCCTAAAGCCACCACGGCTACCAGGTATCCCGCCACCGAAAAGTCGACCCACGCGAGGAACGGCTTTTGGTACAGGCCCTCCACCACGTAGTTGAACTGGCTGGACACGCTGGCATCCCACACGCCGCCGTAGTTCCACAGAGAGAAGTACAGCCCCAGCGTCGCCGCCGCCAGCAGCAGGTACAGCACCACCGCAGCCATCAGGCCGGCCACCACCTTCCGCCCGACGAGGCGGCGCCCCATACGGGTGGCGTACGCCATCTGGTCGGTCCGATGCTGCGACTCGTGCCCCAGCAGGCTCAGCATGGCTATCATGCCCAGAAGCGCCGCCTCGCCCACCACCGTTTCCAGCAGCGCGCCGAACAGGAACCAGTGGCTGTCATGCGTTGCAGGGCCTGCGTACACGTCCATGGCCGCGCCGGTGCTCGCCAGATGGTCCACCTGCGGCTGCAGCAACCCGTACTTCCATTCGATCAAAGAAGCGGCCAGCGGGTCTGCCGCCACCTGCGTTCCGTAGTAGGCGGCCATCTCCGAGGTGTCGTAGGAGGCGTAGATGTTATGCATGCTGCGAGCGGCTTCCAGCAGCACGTCGCGGTTCTCGGTGGGCGGAAACGCCTCCAAGCCATCCAGGAACGCCTGGTCCACGCGCTGTCCCAAGACGCCGGCAGCGGCGCTCGCGTCGTTGAAGAAACTGCAGCCGAAACCGTTCGCGCCAATGATCAGGGCATTGTAGGCCAAGCACAGCGCCACGAACGCCCACAGCGTGCGCACCCCCAAAAGCTTTCGCCACTCGCACGCCACCAGCCTCATGGCCGTTCCCCTTCCTCTACATCCCGGTAGATGTAGAGGAACGCGTCTTCCAGGCAGGCCGCCACCGGCGTGCCCTGGGCGGGCGGCTCGTCGCTCGCGATGCGCAGCACAGGGCCTTGCGCCCCTTCCCGCTCGCTCAGCAGAAGCTGGCCGGGTGCCAGGGCCATGTTCGCTGGAACCTCGAACACCCGGTCTTGCAGCTGCGCGCAGATGTTGGAGGCGCTGTCGCAGCAGTGCAACCGATGGTCGCGGAACATGACGATCTGCCCGGCGATGGTTTCTACGTCGGACACGATGTGCGTGGAAAGGATGACGATGCGGTCGGCCGCCAGCGCGTGGACAAGGTTGCGGAAGCGCACGCGCTCGCGCGGATCAAGCCCCGAGGTCGGCTCGTCCAGTATCAGCAGTTCCGGGTCGTTCACCATGGCCTGCGCGATGCCCACCCGCTGCAGCATGCCGCCCGAGAACTGGCGCATCTTCTTGTCCGCCACCTCGGCGATTCCCACCGTTTCCAGCAGCTCGTCGATGCGCGGATCGGCCACGGTGCGCGGGATGCGCTGCAAGGCGGCCACGTAGCGCAGGAACTGGCGCGGCGTGTAGGCGGGATAGTAGCCGAACTCCTGCGGCAGGTAGCCCAGGCGCGCCCGGTACGACTCGCCGAGCGACACGATGTCCTCCCCGTCCCAGAGGATCTGGCCCTCGGTGGGAAACAACAGCGTGGCGAGCATCTTGATGAGCGTGGTCTTGCCGGCGCCATTGGGCGCCACCAGGCCGTACACGCCCGGCTCGAACGTGAGCGACACGTCTTCAAGGGCGGTGAACGTGCCGAATCGCTTGGTCACGTGCTCAACGGACAGCATGGAAGCCTCCTTCGACGGGACGGGATGTTGCCAAGCGCCTGACCTCGCCCAAGAAGAGCAGCAGGGCACAGAACGCCACCAGCAAGAACACGTAGGTGGGAACCTGCAGCAGGAACGTCGCCGCACCCTCCCAGCGCAGCAGCACGGCGCCAAGAACCACCCAGACAGTCGGTACGGCAAAGAGCGCCCAGCGGCGGCGCGCACGCTGGACTGCCAGGGAAAGCGCCGCATAGAGGAACAGGCTGGAGAAGGACACGCCCAGCATCCAAGCGAACGGCAACGCCCGATTGGAAAGCTGCCACAGCACGGCAGACATCGCCACGCACGCCACCACCGATGCGCCGCCGAACACGAACATCCGCAGCGCCGTGACCTTCTGCAACGGCACGCGGCAGGTTCGCTTCCATTCCAGCATGCCGCTCATGGATTCCTTCCACGTGGTCAGGAGGTGCAACGCCAGGTAGAGCGCTGGAGAGACGAGGAACAGAAGCGCCGGCAGCAGCGTGTTCTGCACCGCAGCCAAGGCGGCCGGTGCCAAACACAAGCCGGCGAACAGCATCGCCAAGAACAGGCAGTCCTCCACACCGAAGAACAGCAGAGACGGGGGGAACTCGCGCAAGGGCCATCCGAGCCACCCCCTTCGAGCGCGCTGCGGCAGCGCGGCGTCGAGGACGGCGGCGATGGAGCGCTCGCGCTCCGCATCCGTCGGCAACGAAGGGCGCGTGCCTTCGATGGCGAGGAAGAGCGGGTCGGATTGGTCATTCATATGGACCGAACTCCTTTCTCAGCCGCTCCACCAGGCGGTAGTACTGGGACTTGACGGCCGATTCCGTCTGCCCGAGCACCTCCGCGATCTCAGGGAACGTCTTCTCGCCGTACAGGTGCAGCCGGAACACGGCCTGTATCTGGGGGTCGAGGGCCGACACGCGCGCCTCTATCTGGTCCAGGCACATCCGGTCGCGCACCTGCGCCGAAAAGTCTTCCGGAGCAGGCACGTCCACGTCCTCCAGCGGCGCCATGCGCGCTCGCGCTCGGCGGCGCGCGTCGACGACCTTGTTTGCGGCGATGCGGTACAGCCACGTGCGGAAGGACGCCTTGCGCCGATCATAGGAGGGAAGCGAGCGCAGCGCCGCCATGAAGATGCCCTGCGTGAGGTCGAGCGCGTCCTCCTTGCAGCCCGTCTGCCGGTAGACGAACACGTAGATCTCGTCGTAGTACGACCGGACCAACCTGTCGGCCGCCGACCGGGACCCATGCTTCTGGATGGCACGGATCCACTTCGATTCCTGCTCCACCGCCTCACCTCCTCTGCAAGGTATATTCGCAACCTGCCGCCGCATCGTTGCAAGGAAATCGGAAAATGCGCCATTCGTCCATTATGCGGCGCCCGATCGCACCCTCCGGAAGTAGCGCATCGCAGGTACGAAGGGAAGGGCCTTGCCCTCCCTTTTGCCGGCGACGGGGAGAGCAGACCCGGAGATGGCGGCAGTCGGACCCGACTGCCGGATTCGGCCCTGCCGATGCCGCAAGAAGGATGCAATTTCGGTATTGTCAAAAGACGGGGTTCCGGTATAATACTCACTTGCGCACTCAAGCGTAGGCTGAATTCCTCGGTAGCTCAACGGCAGAGCATCCGGCTGTTAACCGGAGGGTTGTAGGTTCGAATCCTACCCGGGGAGCCAGAAGAAACCGACCCGGACCTTCCTCGGAGGTTCGGGTTTTTCGTAACGAGACGCTTTCGCAGGGGCCCTTAGCTCAATGGCGGAGCAGGGGACTCATAATCCCTTGGTTGCAGGTTCGAGTCCTGCAGGGCCCACCATGAATCCCAGGCCGGACGTCCCTAGGCGCCCGGCCTGATTTCGTTTCAGGGGTGTCCTGCCCCTTCCACACCCCTGCCTTCGCCGTTTCCCCCTTTCCTGTCTCAGGCCGCGTCGACCCGCTTTCTTCGCCTTGCCGCTGCGCTTCCGCGTTCGCCGCCTCTGTCTTCGCAGCCTCCGCTTTCCCTTCCCCGCCTCCTTTATGCCCCGACCCCCGCCACCATTCTTTCCGCCTCTCCGTTCGGCGGCCGCCGCTTTTCTGCCCGCCGGCTCTGCATGCCGAAGCGCCCACCAGCCACGCAGCGCAATTGATGACCCCTTTCCATAAGTTTTCTCTTCAGTTTGTAATGTATGATTGACGTAGCCTATAGGCGACTTGGCTAGTCTTACCTCCCATGGAAAACAATGCGATAAAAGTTCAAATGGGCCAAGCCATCAGGCGGTTGCGCGAAAAGGAGCGCCTGTCTCAGGAAAGGCTGGCGCTCATGGTCGGAATCAGCAGGCAGCATCTGAGCAACGTCGAAAGCGGAAAGGCGAACGTCTCCGTCGTGGTGCTGCTCAAGATAGCCGAAGGCCTGGGCGTGGGCGGAGGCTTCATTCTGGCAGAAGCGAATCTGGACGCCCAAGGACGCGAGGAGCTGTCAGGCACGTGCGAAGGGCGCCGCACACATGCCTGAGGGCGTCTGGCCCCACGGTAGCACGACCCTGAAAGGCGGCGTTACAAGGAAGTAAGGCCTATATGTAACTGATGAAGTCATGAATTTCAGGCAAATGTCAACTTTAATTCACACCTCCCCGAAGGAATGCCATTAGCCTTGGGCCATGGAAGAAACATCGTTGAGAGCGCAGCTGGGGGAAACCATCGGCCGGCTGCGCAAGGAACAAGGGCTGTCACAGGAAAAGCTAGGGCTCATGACGGGCATCAGCCGTCAGTACCTGATCAAGATAGAGCACGGCGTGGCGAATCCCACCGTCGAACTGCTGTACCGGATAGCCTGCGGACTCGGTACCAAGATGACGCGCATTCTGGACGAGGCCGACCTGGACGAGCTGTCGCCTTCTCCGGAAGGACGCTGAACGACCCGCCCGTCGCCGCGACGAGGCGGCTCGCCTGCACGCCCCCTACGGCAGGCGAGCCGTCCCGTCGCGGCGACGGCGCGACGGGACCCGCATGGCGCCTGAGACCACCCGTCTACGGCACCTCCCGCAGACGGCGCGAGGGGATGGGAAGGTTGGGCACTCGACGGCGGCGGGCGCCTGAAAGACCGTCTACTGCGCGCGTCGCGCCAGATAGCATCGGTGGATCCTGGGATTGCGCTCGAAGTCGTGCGGGATCGTGGCCGCCGTCACGTCCTCCAGTGCGACACCGTACTTCGCAAGCGTCTCCACGTCGGGCTTGAAGCTGCGCAGATTGCACGAGAACACGGCCACGCCGCCTTCCGTCAGAAGACGCGAGACGCCGATGAGCAGTTCGGCATGGTCGCGCTGCACGTCCCACGTGCGCTTCCCCATGGCCTTCGAGTTCGAGAACGTGGGCGGGTCCACGAACGCCAGGTCGTAGCGCAGCGGGCGGCGGCGCGTCTCGGTGACGAACGCCATGGCGTCGGCGCGCACGAAGGAATGCTCCGGGCCTGTGAAGCCGTTCAGCTCCATGTTGCGGCGCGCCCAGTCCAGATAGGTCTGCGAGAGGTCCACCGTGGTGGTCTCCACCGCGCCGCCGCCGGCCGCATGCACCGTGGCGCTGCCCGTGTAGGCGAACAGGTTCAGGAACCGCGCGCCGCGCGAGCGCTCCCCCACCATCTCGCGCGTCAGGCGGTGGTCCAGGAACAGCCCCGTGTCCAGGTAGCCCGACAGGTCCACCTCGAACCGGTAGCCGTCCTCGGCCGTCCACGTCACGTACGGGCGCCGGCCGGCGTCGCGGTACTGTCCGCCACCCCTCTCGCGCCGGCGCACCTTCGAGAACACGTGGTCGGGACGCACGCCCAGCACCACGGGCGCAAGCGCGAGCACGTCCTCGAACCTGCGCTGTGCCCGCTCCGCGTCCACCGAGGACGGCGCCTGGTATTCGGCCACGTGCAGGAACGTGACGCCCTGCGCGTCGCCCGCGCCTTCGTACACGTCGATGGCCACGTTGTAGTCGGGCAGGTCGGCGTCGTACACGCGATAGCAAAAGACGCCTTCGCGGCGCGCCCACTTGCGGCGCTCCTTGGCGTTCTTGCGCAGCCGGGCCGCGAACTGGTCGGACGTGGGCTCCAACACGTGCAGCACGTGCTCGGAGCCGCCCGCCGGGTCCGGCACCCTGACGGCGTGGGCGGCCTGCGGGGGCTCGTCGAACACGGCGGCCCGCACGGCTATGCGGCCGCGGCCGAGCGTTTCGGACACCCGGGGCTCGGCCGCGAAACGCGCCGCTGCCACGCCGTCGTCGTCGCCCGCCACGGCGAAGCGGGAGCCTGCAGGGGCGGCCAGGCACGCCGCGGCGAAGGCGGACGCGTCGGCCACGGACGCGGCGTCGCCCGAGGCGTGGTCGGCACGCAGCACGCTCGCCACCACGAGGGGCGGCTCGGCGCCTGCGGGCGCGACCGCAGCCACCCGCCGCGCCACGGCTGGCACGTCCTCCGCGCCGGCGGCCTCGATGCTCGCGACCTGGCGCAGGCCTGCCCGCTTGACGCATTCGCGCGCGCGGGCGACGGCCGGCGACGAGGTGGCCGTCCCCGCGATGCGCACCCGGGCGAGGTCGGGAGGCGCGCTCGCCGGCGCGTCGGCCGCCTGCGTCCCCGCCAGTGCGGCGAGCCCCCGCTCGAAGCGGTCGTCAGCCTCGTCGAGCAGGGCGCCCCATGCGGCCTCGTCGTGCTGCGCCCAGCCGAAGAACCCCCAGCGCTCGCGCGCAAGGCCGGGTGCCAGGTCGCAAGCAGCGCTTGCCGCCTCGCATACCAGCACGCCGTCCCCGCATGCCGGGTCGACCAGCCCGCCTCCGGCAGCCGCGGCCCCGCCCCAACCAGCCAGCGCCAGGAGCCCGGCCGCCAGCCCGCACGAAAGCGCGGCGTCCTCCCCCGCATCGGGCGGCAGGTAGGTGCGCCGATGCAGCGTTTCTCCCGCCAGGTCCAACGACACGGTGGCGCGCGCATCGTTCACGCGGACGTCGACGAGCGCGTCGGGGCTCTGTGCGTCCACGCCGGGGCGCTCGCCGCGCTCCGCGCGCAGACGGTCGCACAAGGCGTCTTTCACCTTGAGCGCGGTGAACTTCGTGTTGCGCAGCTCGTCGTTCGTCCCGTGCGCGCGCACGGCCAGGCTCGCGCCCGCAGCGACGACGTCCTCCCACGGCAATGCACGCACGCCCGCGTACAGCGCTTCCGCGTCGCGCGCGTCCACGCGGCCCACCACCAGCATCACGCGCGAGGCCAGCCGCGACCACAGGCACGCGCGCAACGCCTCCGTGGCGCCGCAGAAGAACGCGACGCCCCCGCCGAGAGGGCGCACGCGCTTGACGCCGAGCCGTTTGAGCTCGTCGGCCAAAGGCCGCTCGAGCCCCGCCAGGCAGCTTGCGAACAGTTCCAGGTTGTGTTCTTGCATGGCGCGCAGGTCCTATCGTAGGGAGGATGGGGCAGAAAGGAAGGCCCGGCGAGCGCTGGGCCGCCTTCGCAGGTTGGAGCGTTTGGACGAGATCGAAGATGCAGGGCGCTCGCAGCGTCGGCAAGAGGAGCCGGGGCGTGTCGCGTTTGCGGAGCCGCGCAGGCAGCGCGGGCCTCGGCGAGAAGCCTCGTGCGTTCTTGGCGTGCGCCAAGACCCCGCGCCGCCGGCTCGTTCCGCCGGCTGACGAGCCGGCGGAACGAGAATCCTTAGTCTTCCAGGTAGTCCTTCAGCTTCGAAGAACGCGAGGGATGGCGCAGCTTCGCGAGCGTCTTGCTCTCGATCTGGCGGATGCGCTCGCGCGTGACGCCGAACTCCCGCCCGACCTCCTCGAGCGTGCGCGGATGGCCGTCCTCCAAGCCGAAGCGCAGGCTGATGACCTTGCGCTCGCGCTCGGCCAGGCCATCGAGCACCTTGCCCAGCTGTTCCTGCAGCATGCTGAACGACGCGGCGTCGGGCGGCACCACGGCGGCGTCGTCCTCGATGAAGTCT
>CAJFVW010000147.1 GCA_904420575.1 uncultured Gordonibacter sp. | reverse complement strand
TGCAGCCGATGGCCTGGCCTTCGCGCACGTGGAAGCCGGCGATGGACTTCTTGGCGCGCGTGACGCAGGGCTGCTGGCCGGTGATGATGCGCAGGTCGGCCATCGCGGCGTCGAGCAGCTTGGAGTCGGCTGCGGCGGCGCCCACGCCCATGTTCACCACGATCTTCTCCAGGCGGGGAACCTGGTTGACATTGGTGATGCCCAGGTCCTTCTCCAGCTGAGGCACGATTTCCTTCGTGTACTTTTCCTTCAAGCGAGGAGCAGTCATGTACGTTTCCTTTCGATGAATTAAACGCAGGATTTCCGACCCTGCGTCCCTCGCCGCCGAGGCGGCAGGGGCCATGTTGCTTGCACTCTTGCCGACGCCGCTTCGTTTCCGGCCAAGCCCTGCAGGTTGAAACCTTTGCCCCGCAGGTCGAACCGAAGCTCGCAGGTTGGCGCTAGTCAGTCAGCGAGGGTTTCCGTGGTGCCCCGATTTCGCGGGATGGCGAAGGCGAAGCGTGACGCGAAGCTAGTCCTTTAGGGTACTTCGGTACGCGAGTCTTCGTCAGCGTGCGAAGGCGGGGTGCCACGGGAAGCCGCAGCGTCGGCCGGTTCCGCCGTTCAACGAACGGCGGAACCTCCTAATCAATGTCCTTGCCGCACTTCTTGCAGACGCGGACCTTCTTGCCTTCTTCGTCGCGCTTGCGGGACACGCGGGTGGCCTGCTTGCAGCTGGGGCACACCAGCATCACGTTGGACACGTGGATGGGGGCCTCCATGGTGGAGATGCCGCCCTGCGGGTTCTGCTGCGTGGGCCGCATCGCCTTTTTGATCATGTTGACCTTTTCCACGACGACGCGTTCCTTCTGGGGGATCGAGCGCAGGACGACGCCTTCCTTGCCCTTGTCCTTGCCAGACAGCACCTTCACGCGGTCGCCCTTCTTGATGTTCATCTTGGTCATCTTGAACACCTCCCCTACAGCGTTTCCGGTGCCAACGACACGATCTTCATGTACTTCTTGTCACGCAGCTCGCGGGCCACGGGCCCGAAGATGCGGGTGCCGCGCGGCGCGCCGTTGTTGTCGATGAGGACGCACGCGTTCTGGTCGAACTTGATGTAGCTGCCGTCGGCGCGGCGCACTTCCTTCTTCACGCGCACGACCACGCAGCGCACGACTTCGCCCTTCTTCACGTTGCCGTTCGGCATCGCTTCCTTCACGCTGCAGATGATCACGTCACCCAGGCCCGCGTATCGGCGTTTGGAGCCGCCGAGGACCTTGATGCACTGCACCTTGCGAGCGCCGGAATTGTCGGCCACTGCGAGCATGGTTTGCATCTGAATCATTGTCTCAACCTAACTTTCCTCGTAAAGACTGCATGCCTGCATTGCGCACGCGCTATTTGGCCTTTTCCACGATCTCGACCAGGCGCCAGCGCTTCATCTTGGACAGCGGGCGCGTCTCCATGATGCGCACGGTGTCGCCGATGCCGGCCTCGTTGTTCTCGTCATGGGCATGGAGCTTCTTGGTGGTGGTGATCATCTTGCCGTACACGGGGTGCGGCTTGCGTTCCTTGATCTGCACCACGATGGTCTTGTCGTTGACGTCGCTCACGACGACGCCCTGGCGGACCTTGCGGGAGTTGCGAATCTCACTCATACGTCTACCTTACCTTCTCGCCGCTTAAGCGCTCAGCTCGCGGGCACGCATCTCGGTCTGGATGCGCGCGATGTCCTTTTTCACCTGCTTGACGCGGGCGGTGTTGTCGAGCTGGCTCGTGGCCATTTGAAAGCGCAGGTTGAACAGTTCCGCACGCGCCTCCTTCAACTTCGCCTGCAGATCGTCGGCAGAAAGTTCACGAATCTCTGCTGGTTTCATTTATGCCTGCCCTTCCGTTTCGCGAGAAACAATCTTGCACTTGATGGGCAACTTGTTGATGGCAAGACGCAGGGCCTCTTTCGCGGTCTCGTCGTCGACGCCGTCGATTTCGAACATGATGCGGCCGGGCTTCACGACCGCGACCCACGCCTCGGGGTTGCCCTTGCCGGAGCCCATGCGGGTTTCGGCCGGCTTCTGCGTGATGGGCTTGTCAGGGAAGATCGTGATCCACACCTTGCCGCCACGCTTCATATGGCGGGTCATGGCGATACGGGCAGCCTCGATCTGGCGGTTCGTGATCCACGCAGCCTCCTGGGCCTGGATGCCCCAGGAGCCGTGGTTCAGGCGCGTGCCGCCCTTGGCCTTGCCCTTCATGGAGCCACGCTGCACCTTGCGGTGCTTGACGCGCTTGGGAATCAGCATTTACTTCGCCCCCCTCTCGTTGCGGTCGTTGCGACGGGAACGGTTCGGACGGGAGCTGCCCTCGAGCGCCGGCTGGGGCGCCTTCTGGCCGGGAAGCATCTCGCCGTGATACACCCACACCTGCACGCCGATGGAACCCATCGT
>CAJFVW010000146.1 GCA_904420575.1 uncultured Gordonibacter sp. | reverse complement strand
CCTGTGGTCCAGCGCCGAGTTCGGCTTCGTGACGCTTTCCGACGCGTTCTCCACGGGCTCGTCCATCATGCCGCAGAAGAAGAACCCTGACTTCGCCGAACTCATCCGCGGCAAGACGGGACGCGTGGTGGGGGACCTGGTGGCGCTGCTGGTGACCATGAAGTCGCTGCCTTTGGCCTACAACAAGGACCTGCAGGAAGACAAGGAAGGCGCCATCGACGCGGCGAAGACGCTGGAGGACTGCTGTCGATGCGCGGCCGGCATGATCGAGACCATGCAGGTGAACGCCGACGCCATGCGGGCGCAGGCGAAGAAGGGCTATCTGGCCGCCACCGACGTGGCCGACTACCTGGCGAAGAAGGGCATGCCCTTCCGCCGCGCGCACGAAGTGGTGGGGCATCTGGTGCTGCTGTGCGAGAAGCGCGGCTGCGACTTGGAAGACCTGTCGCTTGAGGACTTCAAGGCGGAAAGCGACCTGTTCGAGGCCGACATTGCCGGAGAACTGGACCTGGAAAGCATCGTGGCCGCCCGCACCACGTTCGGTGGGACGGGACACGCCGCCGTGCGCGAACAGATGGCCGCCGCGAAGGCCCAGCTCGCTTCCGACGAGGCGCAACTGGCCTACGGAGGCGGGGCCTAGCACGACGGACGCGGGAGGGCGGGCCAAGCTTCGGGCGCCGCCCTCCCCGGTTCCCGTTCCGTTGCCCATGGGAAACGTCCTGGCCCGCATCCGCCCGGGCCGCGTCCTGCCCGCCGCTTCAACTTCCGTTTGTCCGTTATGACCCTTTTCCAACAAACTTGTGAGAATTCATAAGGGATTATGGCGCGATGATACAATGGGCGAGGATTTTGGAGGTGGCCTGTGGCTTCGCGTTCTATCAAGAATCGTCCCAGCATCAAGAAGAAGCACCCGTCCGTCGGCGTGCTGACCGTCATAACCGTCATAACGGCCGTTTTGGTGGCCGGATTCGTCGGCGTCTACGCGCTGGGGACCTCGTGGCTGCAGGACCTGCCCGACTACGAGGACGCCGATGCGTTCAACACCTCGCTTCCCACCGTCGTGTACGCATCGGACGAGAAGACCGTGCTCGCCGAGTTCCAGCTCGAGAACCGCGAGCCGGTGACCATCGACGAGATCAGTCCCTACGCCTTGCAGGGCACCGTGGCCACCGAGGACGAGCGCTTCTACGAGCATGGCGGCGTGGACCTGATGGGCATCGCCCGCGCCCTCGTGAACAACCTGATGGGCGGCGACCTGGAGGGCGCGTCCACCATCACGCAGCAACTCGTGCGCAACACCATCCTCGTCTCGGAAATGGACAGCATCTCCCTGGAACGCAAGGTGCGCGAGGCGTATCTTTCCATCAAGATGGAGGAGCGCTACAGCAAGGACGACATCCTGCTCATGTACCTCAACACCATCAACTACGGCTCGGGCGCGTATGGCATCCAGGCGGCCGCACAGCGTTACTTCTCGAAGGACGCCTCGCAGCTCACGCTGGCCGAGGCGGCCACTCTCGTGGGGATCCCCCAGTCGCCGACGTACAACAACCCCATCGACAACCCGGACAACTGCCTCGCCCGACGCAACGTGGTGCTCGACCGCATGCTGTCGAACGGCTGCATCGGCCAGGACGAGTACGAGGCCGCCAAGGCCGAGCCCCTGGTGCTCAACCCCACCGAGCCCACGTCCGACGGCATCCAGAAATACCCCTACTTCACCAGCTACGTGCGCTACCTGCTCACCGACCCCGAAGGGCCTTACAAGTATTCCAAGGACGAGGTGTTCAAGGGCGGTCTCAAGGTGGTCACGACGCTCGACGTGAACATGCAGGAGGCGGCCGAGGTGGCGGCCGCGAACAAGGAGGCCGAAGCCAACAACTACGTGGAAGGCGATCCCTTCGAGGTGTCCCTGGTGGCCATCGATCCCGACAACGGCTACGTGAAGGCGCTCGTCGGTGGGCGCGACTACTACACGAGCCAGGTGAACCTGGCCACGGGCCTGGGAGGGTCGGGGCGCCAGGCGGGCTCGTCGTTCAAGACCTTCACGCTGGTGGCGGCGCTCGAGGCGGGCATCTCGCCCGACACCATGATCGACTGTTCCACAACGGTGGAGTATCCGGGTTGGAAGGTGTCCAACATCGGGCACCATGACTATGGCACCCGTTCGCTGGCACGGGCGTTCGCCGTGTCGTCGAACACCGGCTTCGCGCGCCTCATCATGTCGCTCGGGCCCGAAAAGGTGGTGGAGGTGGCGCACCGCATGGGGATCACGTCCGACCTGAACGCCGTGGGCTCGCTGACGTTGGGCTCGGAATCCGTGACGCCGATGGAGATGGCGGATGCCTATGCCACCATCGCCAATGGCGGCACCCACTACGATCCCGAATGCATCCTGCGTATCGAGGACCGCAAGGGCAACGTGCTGGTGGACAACTCCGACCCGGTAGGGGAAACGGCTCTGTCGCCCGAGATCGCCCATGCGGCCAGCGAGGTCATGAAGGGCGTCATAGAATCGTACGACGGCACCGCTCCCGACGCGGCGCTTGCCAGCGGCCAGACGGCTGGCGGCAAGACGGGCACGACGGACGACTACAAGGACCGTTGGTTCTGTGGCATCACGCCGCAGCTTTCGGTGGCCATCTGGATCGGCGACCGGAGGGACTATGTCGACGCCACGCCGATCCCCTCGTTCATCACCTGCGCGAGCGCCTTCGCCGACTTCCTGAATGCGGCATTGGCCGGGCAACCCCTGGAAGACTTCCCCCAGGCGGGCGACCCTCCCTACGCGACGTACCACGATGCCGAAAACCATATTGGGTCGGGCTATTATGCCAGTTCGGGATCGGGACAGGACGCTGCCGACGAGAAGCCTGACGACACGAAGGCCACCGAACCCGAAAAGCCCGACAATCCGGACGGCACGACGCCGGACCCGGACGACACCAAGCCGAATCCGAATCCTGACGACACGGGTGGAGGCGGCTCGGGTGGAGGCGATTCCAGCGGAGGCGACGGCGGAGGCGGCGATTCCGGCGGCGGCGATTCCGGCGGAGGCGAAGGCGGCTCGGGCGGCGGAGACGCGGGCGGCTCGGGCGGCGGAGACGCGGGCGGCTCGGGCGGCGATCCGGCTCCGGCCGGCTAGGACGCAGCGCCTCCGGAGTCTATGGTTCGCGTATCGATTGGCTGACATGGCCGTTGCGGCCTCCGTAAAGGAGGCGGTTCATGGCATAATACGTCCAGCAACAACCGAAGTGCACACGCAGCGCCCTCCGGCTCGGTGGGCGAGAGCGACAAGGAGTAGAAGCACCATGAAGAAGAGCAAGTTCATACGTGTCGTCGGCGTGGCCTGTGCGGCGGTGATGGCGGTCGTGCTGCTGGGCGGCTGTGCCGGCCAGAACAACCAGGCGACCGAGCAGCAGAAGGCGAACCGCCAGTACATGACGCAGGTCAATCAGACCATGGAAGACCTGGCCGGCAAGTTGGACGGCTTTTCCGACGCGGTGGCGCGGGGCGATCTGGTGACCATGCGCACGCAGGCCGACAACGCCTTCAAGTCCATCGAAGACCTGAACAAGATCGAAGCACCCGAAGACATGAAGAAGATCCAGGCCGAATACGTCGAAGGCTGCAACGACCTGAAGGATGCGATGAACGCCTACATCGGCCTCTATTCCGAGATCGAAAGCGCCACGGACGACCAGCCGTTCGACTACGGCACGTACGACGAACGGCTCAAGGCGATCCAGGACCAGTACGACAAGGGCATCGGCAAACTGCAGTCCGGCGACAACAAAGCCTCCGAGCTGCCCTCGTAGGCCCGTCCCCTCACGGGCTCGTCAGGTTCCGCAGGAATCGGCTCTGCCAGGGCGGCTTGCGTGCGTGGGAGAGCCGTGCATGGGCATGGGGGGCAAGGGTGCGCGCAGGCGTGGGCAGGTAAAGACAGAGCAAGCAAACGAAGCCCCGGGAAACATCGGTTTCCCGGGGCTTCTTGTTCCGGGTCGTCGCGACCTGCCAACAGAACTCTGCCTGTCCGGAGCCAGGCCGCTCAGGTGGTGGGTGGGTTGTCCGGATCGGGGGGATCCGGCGGGTCGGGCGGCGGGTCGGGCTGCGCGTTCGGGTCGGGGCCGTTCGATACCACGATGGTCACGGTGTCTCCCCGCTTGCCGGACGTGGCGCTTTGGCTGATGACGGTTCCCGCCGCCACGGTGTCGCTGTACTGGTACTCCACGTTGGCGGCGCCGAATCCCGCCGCCGAGAGGGCCTGCAGGGCGGCATCCTTGCTCATGCCCACGACCGAGGCCGATATGGAGGCCGTCGCAGGGTCGGGTCCTTTCGACACGTAGACGATGTAGACGCCGTCTTTGAACTCGATGCTGATGACCTGGCCCGCCGCCACGGTGTCGTTGAACTGCTCGACGACGGTCACGTCGCCCAGCGCGGCCTTGACCTCGTCCAGACTCTTGCCGGCAAGCTCTTCGATCTTCTTCTTCGCTTCGTCCTCGTCAAGCGACTTCTGCTTCTTCGTGAAGGCGCTGTCGTACTTGGGATCGGCGGCCGTGGGGAAGTCCTGGTAGTCGTACCCCTGCAGCGCCAGGTCCATGAACGTCTTCCATGCTTGACGGCTCCATGGCGCGCTCCACAGTTCGCGTTCGGGGTCGGCGCCCGACCACACGGCGCAGGAAAGCTGGGGCGTGTAGCCGCAGAACCACAGGTCGCGGGAAAGATCCGAAGTTCCCGTCTTGCCTGCGGCTATCTGGCCGGACGAGAGCGTGTAGCCCGCCGCCGTGCCCTGGGTGAGCACGCCTTCCAGCACGCGGGTCACGGCGTAGGAGACCTCGGGGGAGAGCACCTGTTCGCCCTGCGGGTTCGTGTTGTCGTACGCGACGTTGCCGTCCTTGTCGAGGATCTGCGTGATGCAGGAGTCCTCGTAGCGCACGCCGCCGGTCGAAAGCGTGCCATAGGCGCTCGCCATGCTCAGCGTGTTGGTTCCGGCGACGCCGAGCGTGATGGCGGGACCCGACGTGAAGCCCTCCTCTTCCGTGCCCGAAACGCCCAGGCGCGCGGCCATTTCCTTCACAGACGCGGGGCTCACGCCGTCGGGGTCGGTCACCAGGCGGGCATAGCCCGTGTTCGACGACACCCAGGTGGCGGACTCGAGCGACCGGATTCCGTAGTCGGCGCCCGTGCTGTTGGACACTTTCCATCCGTTGTACTCGTAATTACGCGAGCAGTCGATCTTCGTCTGCGGGCTGATGCCCTGCTCGATGGCCGCTGCCAACGTGAACATCTTGAACGACGAGCCCGCCTGCCGCCTGGCATCGGTGGCGAGGTTGAACTCGGTCTGGCCTTCGCCTTTGCCGTAGTCGCGTCCGCCGATCATGGCCAGCACGTAGCCGGTGTGCGGGTCGACGCAGGTGAGCGAAAGCTTCACGTCGGTGTCGCCGGAATCCGCCATGCTTTCGTAGGCTTCCTGCGCTGCCTGCTCGGCATATCCCTGCAGCGTGGGGTCGATGGTGGTGTACACGGTCAGCCCGCCGGCGAACACCTGGTCGTACGACAGGCTTTCGAGCAGCTGCTGGCGCACGTAGCTGGTGAAGTACGGATACAGGTAGATGCCGTCCTCCGAGCGCGTGGGCGCCAGGTTGAGCGTCAGGGGCTCGGCCTGCGCCGCGTCGTGTTCTTCCTTCGTGATGACGTTGTTGGAAAACATGCGGTCGAGCACCGTGTTGCGGCGCTTCTGGCTGTTCTCGGGATAGGTGACCGGGTTGTTGTACGTCGGCGATTGGGGGATGCCGACGAGCGTGGCCGCCTCGGCGATGGTCAGGTCGAGCGCCGACTTCTGGAAGTAGTGCTGCGCGGCCGCCTCGATGCCGTAACAGCCGTCGCCGTAGTTGATGGTGTTCAGGTACATCATGAGGATGTCGTCTTTGCTGTAGACCTTCTCCATCTCCAGGGCCAGCTGCGCCTCGCGGATCTTGCGCTTGAACGAAATCTCGGTGGCCTCGTCGGAAAGCAGCGTGCCGCGCACGAGCTGCTGCGTGATGGTGGACGCGCCTTCCAGGTCGCCTCCCAAGAGGTTGTTCACGAGGGCGCGGGCGATGCCCATGAGGTCGACGCCCTCGTGCTCGTAGAAGCGCTCGTCCTCGGTGGCCACGGTGCCCTTGAGCACGTATTCGTTCACCTGGTCGATGGTCACCGGCTCCTGGTCCTGCAGGTAGAACTCGGCAAGCAGGGTGGTCTTGTCGTTCGCGTAGACGCGCGTCTTCTCGCTGTATGAGACCACCTGGCTGTCCTCGACGCTGGGCAGGCCCTCGGTCCATTCGTCGACGATGTGCATGACGCCCTGGACGCCGCAGTACGCCACGAAGCATACGGCTGCGACGGCTATCAGAATGCCCCATGGGACGGCATGGGTGCGCTTTTGGCGCTGTTTCCTCCGTATTTTCATGATTCGACTATACTACCATGAAACCACAAACGGGAAACATTTGAGGAACGGGGCACAAGGCTTATGCATAAAGTGGAACTTCTGGCGCCGGCGGGCAACGCGGCGGCGTTGCGGGCGGCGGTGCGCGCAGGAGCCGACGCGGTGTACGTCGGGCTCGAGTCGTTCAACGCGCGCCGCGGCGCCGACAACTTCACTGTTGGCGACCTGAAGGAGGCGACCGCCTACGCGCATCTGCGCGGCGTGCGCGTGTACGTCGCGCTCAACACGGCCGTGCTTCCCGGCGAGGCGGACGAGGCGCTCGAGTGCGCGCGCCAGGCCTATCGCGCGGGAGCCGACGCGTTCATCGTGCAGGACGTCGGCGTGGCGGGCGAGCTGGCGCGCGCCCTGCCCGAGGCGCGCCTGCACGTGTCCACGCAGATGAACGTCCATAACGCCGCCGGCGTGCGGGCCGCCGCCCGCTTGGGCGCCCGGCGCGTGACGCTTGCGCGCGAGCTCTCGCTGCCCGAAGTGGCCGCCCTCGTGCGTGCGGCCGAGAAGGAGGGCCTGGAAGTGGAGACGTTCGCGCACGGCGCGCTGTGCGTGTGCTATTCGGGCCAGTGTTTCATGTCGTCGCTGATCGGAGGTCGTTCGGCCAACCGCGGCCTGTGCGCCCAGGCGTGCCGGCTTCCCTACGAGCTGCGCAACCGCGCGCTGCACAAGGCGCTCCCGTCTCCCGGCGACCACCTGCTGTCCCTGCAGGACCTGTGCGCCATCGACCTGGTGCCTGCGCTCGTGGGGGCGGGCGTGGCGTCGCTCAAGATAGAGGGGCGCATGAAGTCGCCCGAATACGTCCAGGCCGTCACCGCCGCCTACCGCGCCGTCCTCGACCGGACGCTTGCCGCCAAGGACGAAGGCGGCCGCGCGTCCGTGCACGCCACCGCCGAAGAGCGCCGCTCGCTGGAGGAGGCGTTCTCGCGTGGCTTCACCACGGCGTACCTGGAAGGCGCCCGCGGCAACGACGTCATGAGCTACCAGCGTCCGAACAACCGCGGGGCCTTCGTCGGCCGCGTCGCCGACGTGCGCAAAGGCGAGGCGCTGATAGCCCACGAGCGCAGGCTGGTCGAAGGGGACGTGCTGGAGTTCTGGACGGGCAAGGGGCATGTGGCCCAGACGCTGGGAACGCCGGAGCGCGACGGCTCAGGCCGCACGCGCGTGCCTCTGGACGCGCGTGCGGCCCGTTCCGTGCGCGCAGGCGACCGCGTCTTCCGCGTGCGCAGCGCCGAGGCGGCCTACGTCGACGACCTGCGGGCGCCGCACGTCCCGGTGGAGGGGACGGTCGCGGTGAGGCTCGGCGAGCCGGTGCGCGTGACGTTCGCGCCGGCCGCCTCGGCGTCCGTGGAGGGCGTGGAAGCCCGCATCGCGGCGCGTCTGGAAGAGCGCCTGGCGGGCATTCGCGTGGAAGGCGCCGCCGAGGGGTGCGTGGTCGAGCCGGCGCGCACGAAGGCAGTCGACGCCGCCGACGTGCGCGCCCATATCGACCGTCTGGGCTCCACCCCGTACCGCATCGTCTCGCTCTCCGTGGACGTGGACGAGGGCGTGGGCATCGGGTTCTCGCAGCTCCATCAGGTGCGCGCACAGGCCCTCGACGACCTGACCCGCCGCCTGCTCGCCTCCGACGAGGATCGCGTGCTTCCGCGCGTGAGCGCCCGTCCGCCACGCCCGCCCGCCCGCCCGCGCGGCTGCCGCATCGCCGCCCTGGCGACGAACCCGGTGTGCGCCCGCGCGGCCAAGCGCTCGGGCGCCGACCTCGTCTTCGTGCCGGCCCTCAACTACCGGCGCGGCGAGGCCGTCATCGCCGGCCAACATTCGGAAACGGCCGAACAGGCCGGCTATCCCAAGCAGTGCCTCATCGCGCTGCCGGTGGTGGAGCACGACCCCGTGCCTCCCGCCCGGGAAGCCGTCGTGGGCTTCGATCCCTGGCGCTCGGTAGGCGCCGACCGGCCGGTGTTCGTGGACAGCCTGGGCGCCCTGCAGCAGGCGGCCGAACGCGGCCTTCCCTTCGACGTGGGACCGCACGTCCCGCTTACGAACCGGCTTTCGCTCGAGCAGGCGGCCGACTTCGGCGCAACGCGCGTGTGGCTTTCGCCCGAACTGACCTTGGCGCAGATCAAAGAGCTGGCGCACGATGCCCCGGTGGAGCTGGGGCTGTTCGTCATCGGCGCGCAGGAGCTCATGGTCACCGAGCACTGCCTGCTCATGAGCCAGGGCCCGTGCGACGAGCGCTGCGACGCATGCGCCCGCCGTAAGAGTCCCCACTACCTGCGCGACCGCAAGGACTTCGAGTTCCCGGTGGTCACCGATGCGCTGGGCCGCAGCCACCTGTACAACAGCGTGGCGCTCGACGTGGCGTCGGCCCTGCCCGAGCTTCTGGCTGCCGGCGTGTCCTCGTTCTTGGTGGACACCACGCTCATGAACGGGGAAGAGGCGGCCCAGGCCGTCGGCCGCGCCAAGCGGGCGCTCGCCGTGGCCCAAAACGACGGCAATGCCGTGGGAAAGATGCCGGGCACCACCACCGGGCACCTCTTCCGCGGGGTCCAGTAGCCCCGTCGGCCTGACGGACTGGCTGTGGCGGGCTCGCCGACCGATGTGCGTCCGCATGCGATATGCTAGAATGCGCACCACCATATAAGGTAAGGAAAGAGAGAACGATGCTTGCTCCCGAAGAACAACTGCACATCATCGCTTCCGGCGCCGCGCAGATCGTGCCCGAAGCCGCCTTGCTCGAGAAGCTCAAGCGCGGCAAGCCGCTCAACATCAAGCTGGGCGTGGATCCCACGGCTCCCGACATCCACCTGGGCCATGCCGTGCCGCTGCGCAAGCTCCGCCAGTTCCAGGACCTCGGCCATGGCGTCACGCTCATCATCGGCGACGGCACCGCGCTCATCGGCGACCCTTCGGGCCGCAACTCCACGCGTCCGCAGCTCACGTCCGAACAGATCGAGGCGAACGCCCAGACCTACGTCGACCAGGCGTTCAAAATCCTCGATCCCGAAAAGACCACGCTGCGCTACAACTCCGAATGGCTGCTCTCCCTTGACATGGAGGGCCTGCTCAAGCTGGCCAGCAACTTCACGGTGGCACGCATCCTCGAGCGCGACGACTTCCACAACCGCTACACCTCGAACCTCCCCATCAGCCTGCACGAGTTCCTTTACCCGCTCATGCAGGCCTACGACTCGGTCGTCATCGATGCCGACGTGGAGCTGGGGGGCACCGACCAGCTGTTCAACCTTCTCGCCGGCCGCGAGCTCATGGAGAAGATGGGCATGGAGCCGCAGGTGTGCCTCACGCTGCCTTTGCTCGAAGGCACGGACGGCGTGCAGAAGATGTCGAAGAGCTACGGCAACTACATCGGCCTCACCGACGAGCCCGACGACATGTTCGGCAAGGTCATGTCCATCCCCGACGGTCTCATGGCGAAATACTACCGGCTGGCGTCCACCTGTCCGGTCGACGAGATCGACGAGATAGAGCGCGGGCTTGCCGCCGACGAGCTGCATCCCAACAAGGTCAAGCGCGCCCTGGCAAGAAACATCGTGGCGGCCTATCACGACGAGGCTGCTGCCGCCGCCGCCGAAGACCAGTTCGACCTCGTGTTCAAGCAGCATGCGGTTCCCGACGACATCGACGAGTTCGAGGCCGACCTCGCACCGAACGACGAGGGCACGGTCTATCTGGCGAAGATCATCGCCGATGCCGGGCTCGCCCAGAGCGCCGGCGAAGCGCGGCGCCTCATCGACGGCGGCGGCGTGAAGATCGACGGCGAGGCGCTGCCTGCGAAGTCCTACAACGTGGACCCGGCGCGGATCGCCGGGGCCGTCCTGCAGGTGGGCAAGCGCAAGTTCGTCAGAATAAGGTAAGGAGGGGTGCGGCGGCGCCGGTCTCTCTGGTCGCCGCCCATCGCCCGACGCGCCCGTCCCTGCGCAGGTGGTTGACGGCCGCCATTCGCCCGGCTGCGTGCCGTTTGCCTGGCTCCCGCCTTCCGCCCGGCCGCATACGTGCCCGTCTCGGCCGCCCGTCATCCTGCGAGCGCGGCCCGCGGCCGCCGCAGAAGTTTTTCGAAAATCGTTGCAAGGATACGCGTCGCCCGATCGTGTTGTAGGTGAAAGCATCGAAACCGACGACGTTGAAAGGAACGAAAGATGAAGAAGAAACTGGCGGCGGTGGCCTTGGCGGTGGCGCTCGTGTCGTTGGCCGTGCCCGCCTTGGCGTTCGCGGGAGGCTACGGCCAAGCGGCAGACGGTGCGCGGCAGGGGCGCGGAGCGTGCTTCGCCCTGTGCCAGGCGACGGAGGCGCTCGGCGGCTCCATGGCCGATCTGGCGACCACGGCTGCGGCGCATTGCGGACGCGGCTGCTTTGACGGCGCGCAGAACCGCTCTCAGGGGGCCGGCTGCGCAGCCTCCTGCAACGGCTACGTCGATGCCGACGGCGACGGCGTGTGCGACTCCTGCGGCGGCTTTGCGGCGAGTGGCGATGGCGGGCGGGGCTCCTGCCCCGGCTATGCGGATGCCGACGGCGACGGCGTCTGCGACGCCTGCGGCAACGCTGCGGGTTCCTGCGGCGGCTATGTGGACCAGGACGGCGACGGCGTATGCGACCGCTACGGTCAGGGCGGCTGCGGCAAGGGCTATGGCTCCGGCCATGGCATGGGCCACGGGTACGGCTGCCGGCGCTAGCCCGGCCTCTTTCGGAACAGGAGGTTCGACGGCTTCCGCATGCGGGCGTCCGAGGACATAGCGAGCGCGCTGGAGGCGCATGGCAACGCCGTCTGGCGTGCCTGCGCCCTCTATTTCCGCTCGTCTCCCGATGCCGAGGACGCCTATCAGGAGACGTTCCTGAAGTACGCCCTCGCCGAAGACGCGCGCTTCAACGACGAGGAGCACCGCAAGGCCTGGCTCGTCCGCGTCGCCACGAACGTGTGCAAGGACATGCTGAGGGCGGCGAGCCGCCGATGCGCCCCGCTCGACGAAGGCGCGCTCGACGACAGCCCGGCCGCACCCGACCCCCTCTGTCAGCCCGCATCGTTCGCGAGCGACGTGGTGGACGTCCTGCGCTCGCTTTCCGACCCTCCCCGCACCCCGGTCTATCTGTCCCTGTATGAAGGGTATTCCGCTCCCGAGATAGCGAAGATGCTCGGCGCTCCCGTCAACACCATGTATTCGTGGATCGCGCGCGGCAAGAAGCAGCTGAAGGAGGCGCTGTCATGAACGACCTCGAGAACCGCGTTCGCGTGTCCTTCGATGCCTTGACGGTCCCCCCCGGCCTGAACGCCCGTACCTTGGAAGCCATCGAGCGCGAGCGCGCGCGTGAGGCAGCGGCCTCCCAGCGTGTCCAGGACGTCGAAATCGCTTGCGCACAGGCCCCTGCGCCCCAGGCGAGTCCTGCCGAGCGCGTCGAGTGTGGACCGATGGGCGGCGAAGCCGACGGCCGCCGTGCGGGCGCCGCGACGCGCAAGCGCGGGCGCATGGTGGCTTGGAAGAGGACGGCCTGGGCGCTTGCAGCCTGCCTGGCGCTTGCGGCCGTGGGCTTCGGCGGCTATCGCTGGTACGCCGAGCCGACCGCCTTCGTGAGCCTTGACGTGAACCCTTCCATCGAACTGGAGGTCAACCGGTTCGACACGGTGGTGGCGGCGCGCGGGGTCAACGAGGACGGGCGTGCGCTGCTGGAAAGCGTGCCGCTGGTGGGAGAGGGCTACGATGCCGCCATGGACAGGCTCACGGCCAGCGAGGCGTTCGCTTCCTTCGTGTCGACCGACTCCTATATAGAGATAAACATCGCGTGCGATGACGAAGCCCAGGCGCAAAAGCTGGAGGCGGCCAGCAACACCTGCCTAAGCACGCTTCCCTGCAAGGGCTCGTGCCATGCGGCAGACGACGATGAGTGGCATGCCGCGCACGAAGCGGGCATGGGCGTCGGCTGCTACCGCGCAGCCCTCGAGCTCATGGCATGCGATCCCGACGTCACGTTGGAGGAGTGCTCGCATCTGAGCATGCGCGAGCTGCGCGACCGTCTTGACGCCTGCGCCGACGAGGAAACGGAGGGCGCGTTCCCCCAGGACGAAGACGACGCCGACGGTTCCGCCGTCGACGACATGCCAGGAAAAGGCCACAGAGGTGCCTCGGACGACCATGCCGGACGTCATGGGGCAGGTCAGAACGGGCAAGGAAGGCATGGCAACCAAGGCTGATCATGAGCCGTTAATTCAACCCTGACGAGCAAGGTAAAAAATTATCAAAGTTTTTCGCGATTGACCCTTGCGCGCATCCCTGGTTACCAGTATTATACTAAACCCGCGTTCGAGGAGCGCGCGGGCCGTCGCCAAGCAAGGGCCACGTTCAGAACTGGTTTTGAACAGGCACGAGCTTCCTCCCCGGAAAACTTTTTCCCGGAAACGGAAAAAAGTGCTTGACGGGAGGGTGACGGGAAGGTAATATATCTCCTTGCGCGTCT
>CAJFVW010000145.1 GCA_904420575.1 uncultured Gordonibacter sp. | reverse complement strand
CAGAATCGAAGGAGAAACGGAACCCTACTGGGTGTGCCTGCCCATGGCCACGAGAACCGCCCTCAGCAGCTACGAGATGTTCTGGTATCCGTGGGACGACGAGAAGGAGGACGCATGGGTCCGTCCCATGCCCGAACACCCTTACGTCGTCAACCTCGAAAAGAACCCTATCGAAACCTACCGCTACAGGATGCACCAAGAAGATCTTGCCAAGCAGTTTGGAAGGTGGTACCGGATGGCGCACGGCGGCGGAAAACGGTCTGCCTGCTCGGGATCCGCGCCGACGAATCGCTGCACCGCTACAGCGGAATACTCAACAAGCGCCATGGCTACGAAGGGAAATGCTGGATCACTTCGCAATTCAAGGACGTTTGGGCCGCAAGCCCCCTATACGACTGGTCGGTGTCCGACGTCTGGCACGCAAATGCTCTCTTCGGGTACGACTACAACCGCCTTTACGACCTGTACCACATGGCGGGCCTCTCACCCGATCAGATGCGGGTCGCCTCCCCCTTCGGAGATTCGGCGAAAGACAGCCTCAACCTCTATCGCGTGATCGATCCCGAAATATGGACCAAGCTCGTCGGACGCGTGCAGGGCGCGAACTTCGGCGCAATCTACTGCCGCACCAAGGCCATGGGATATCGAAACCTGGAACTCCCCGAAGGGCACACGTGGAAATCGTTCACGTTCTTCCTGCTTGAAACGCTCCCCCGCCAGCTGCGCGAAAGCTACGTGCGCAAGTTCAAAACCTCGATCGAGTTCTGGTACGAAACGGGCGGAGTCCTGAGCGAAGAGATTATATCCGAGCTCTTGGAACACGGCTACCGCATAAGGCGCAACGGCGTTTCCAACTATACCCTTCGCAAGAACTCCCGCATCGTGTTCGAGGGCGACCTCCCCGACCACACCGACGACGTGAAGAGCACCAAAGACATCCCCAGCTGGAAGAGGATGTGCTACTGCATCCTGAAGAACGACCACAACTGCCGCTTCATGGGGTTCGGGCTAACGCGCGAGCAGCAAAGGCGCGTCGATGCTCTCAAGCGCGAGTACCGGGCGGTAATCGGAAAGCGAGGAGAGAATGGAGCCTAGAAGCCCTGTATACAACGTAATCGCTGTACCGATCGAAAAGGTGAAGCCGAATTCGTACAACCCGAACTCGGTGGCTCCACCCGAACTCGATCTGCTTTACGACAGCATCAGGGAAGACGGCTATACCATGCCCATCGTGTGCTACTTCGACGAAACGGGCGACGAATACGTGATCGTGGACGGATTTCACCGCTACCGCGTCATGCTCGAGCACCCCGACATCCACGAAAGGGAGAACGGCATGCTGCCGGTATCCGTGATCGACAAGCCGCTCGACTGCCGCATGGCATCGACGATCAGGCACAACCGCGCACGGGGATCCCACAGCGTCGATCTCATGAGCAGGATCGTCGCCGACCTTCACGAGCTCGGCCGCTCGGACGCATGGATATCGAAGCACCTCGGCATGGACAAGGACGAGATCCTGCGCCTCAAACAGATTACGGGGTTGGCGGCCTTGTTCAAAGACGCCGAGTTCGGCGCATCATGGGTTCCCGAAGAAGACACCGAAAATCCCCGCTCCTGAGGAAGGACGCGAATTCTCGAACTCCTGATAGCACGACAGATAAGACAGATAGAAGTCCCGTCATCGAACACGGGGTGGTAGCTCGCGCGCCAGCTTGTCTTCCCGCGCTGCACGAGAGAATTCCTGACGTAATACACCCTGGTCATCCCTCAGCTGACGAAGCGTCGAGACCTTGGCAACGGCGTTGAACTCTCGCGCCATCGCCTCCGGGAAGATGTCGAACAACCGGGCGCCAGCGCAGGCGCGCCCCTCGCGACGAGATACCGCATAGGCCAGATCCAGCCTCTTGCGCGTCGCAGGAGATGTTTCGAGTGTTCGCGGTTTCGCATAGGCGACGACCACCCCATGCTCGGGCGATATGCGCCGCACGATGCGTCCCGCTGCGAACCCGCAGTCGAAATCGCCCCATTCTAAGGCGGTGACCTGGCATGTCATCAATATGCGAAGGTTCGAGTTCGCAAAGGCATGGTGACGATTCTCCGCAAGGCGCGGGCCATCTTCCCCAGCGAACCACGGTAGCCCGTGGCCGTCAGAGGGGACACCTCGCCTTCCTTCGAGGCGATGCACTCCGCGATCGCCGCACCCAAGGAGATCGTGCCGTCGCTCACAGGAGACAGGTCGTGCAGCGCCATGCGCTCGGCCTCGTCGAGCGCGCTTTCATAGTCGGAGCTTGAGAGCATGCGCCTTACCCGAAGCGACAAAGTGCCGTCCTCGTTTCTCCATCTGAAATCGGCTCGGTAACGCGTCCCGCAAAGGGACACCCCGCTCACTTCGTAGCCCACGTTCTCCCTTCTGAAAGCGCCGATGATCGGTTTTCGCGTCTTGGTCAACGCCGGCGAAATTGGCTCAGTGACCTTCTCGCGGCGACGGACGCATGGTAGCACCTGTTTTCTCGATAAGGGTTGAATTTCAAAATCATCCGAACACTTTAGCGGAAGGGAGAGTTTTCCCAGTTAGCCGAACACCCTATGGCCGAAGAGGACGATGCGCGACCTGCAGATTCGAAGGGAGGCGGCCCTTCCGCAGGGCGTTCGGATGAGTCTGCGGGCATGGCTCCGCCATGCCCGCCCGAACTGCTCCCAAACTCATCCGAACGGGTCGCAGGAAGGTCTATCCGGTTGTCGGCCTCGGGCCTCTAGCAAATAGGCGGCAGCCCCTTTCCGCCCGCGCCCGGTCGAAGGCCCGCGGGGTCAGGTCGAGCTCCCCGCAGGGTACCTCGCGGATCCCGAGCGCGGCCACGAGCGCGCCCGCCTCCTCCGGCATGGCGGCCCCGAGCATCGCGAGGGGGGGGACAGCCCCATGAGCGACGGCCTGGGCATCGAGTTGAGCTGGCTCATGAGCTCGGCGCGTCCCTCCCGTCCAGGGCGTCGAAGCCGATCCCGCGCCCCTTGGGGAGCAGCTTGCGCAGCTCGACGTGGTTGCGCTCGCAGCCCGCCTTCTGCTGGGACTGCCTCACGTCGCAGTAGTAGACGCGGCACCGCCTCCCCCTGCTCGGCAGCGCCGACTTCTCGAGGGCCCCGAAGTCGGAGAACTCCGCCCCGTTGTCGGTCAGGACGGTCCCGAAGAGCCTCCCGAACGCCCCGCCGCCCAAGGCGTGCTCCAGCATGCCCAGGGCGCCCGCGACGGCCGCCTGCGTCTTCTCGGACAGAAGCAGCGCCAGCTGGGCCTTGGAGGGCCGGTGGCAGGGCGCGGGCAGACACTGCGAGTCGCGGGCGAGCCCTATGACGCAGTCCATCTCGCAGGCCGCCGCGGGCTCGTCGTCGAGCAGGGACAGAAACGCCGCGTACGAGCGCCCCGGCCCGTGCGGGGTGGGCCTGGGCTCGGCGCGGCCCCTCCTCGGCTTGTAGCCGACCTTGCGCCTGAGGTCCATGTTCGACATGCCGGCGTGCCCGCGCCCGATCCACCGGTAGAGGGTGGAGGCCGGCACCTCGAACTGGCATTTCCTCGCCTCGACTATCTGCGCGGGGGACAGGCCGCGCGCCATGTCGGAGCGCACCGCCGCCATCATCGCCTCGAAGTCCCCCTCGCGAGCGTTGACCCTGCGCCGGGCCTCCGAGAGCAGCTTGAGGCGCGCGTCCTCAGGGACGCCCTCGACGCGCCCTCCCTTGCCGGGGCCCTTGGCGACTGTGCGGTTGCGCCCGGCCTCGTCCGAGACCGTGGCGTTCGACCTCCCGAGCGAGCGGGCGATCGACCTTCCGCTCTCCTTTCTCTCGGACCCGCGCTCTATGGCCGCCCTCTCGGGCCCCCTTCGGGGGCCTCTCGGGAAAGGAGCAGACCAGACTCATCCGAGCATGTTCGGGTGAGTCCGAGAAAAAACACCGAGTGTTCGGATGGCTTCGCAATTCAAGCCCGCGCGCAGCTTTTCCGAACTTTACCTGCACTTTACCGGGACATTATTGCATTCCTTCCGAGATGTCGGTATCATGCAGTGGTTGCCGCAGCGCCATGTCAGACGGGCGTTCCGGCTTCGCACGCGTTCGGTGCAAGGCCCGCTCACGGCGATTGCCAAACCCCGGTGCGCATCACGCCCGTTGGCCACAAGGCCAGCACAACGACAAGGAAAGGAACGTACTTGAAGGTTCGAAAACCGAAGCCTCACAGTATGTAACCTTCGACTTCCCTTACGCGGAATCGGCTCGTATCCCGAGTTTCCGCGCGTCGGCAGTCGAAGGACGACTGCGACGCATCATTCAGCTTGATCCCGCCTCTGCCTGCGCGTCGGGTTGCGCCCAACGCCTGCGGTTCGGTCGTGGACAAGCACCGATGCACGACACGTAAGGGAACATCATGCTTTATCTCTCTCAAATGATGGGGAAACCCGTCGTCGATGCAAACGGCGAAAAGATCGGCACGATCTCCGATCTGGCCATTTCCACCGGCGAGGTGTTTCCGCGCATCACCAGCCTGGCATTCCAAGGTCCAGGCAAGGTGCCGTTCATGATCTCGTGGCGCAAATACGTCGACGAGTTCGACGAGGACGGCATCAGGCTGTCCGTGGAATCGCACGACATCCGCTTCAGTTATCTGCAACCCGACGAAGTTCTGTTGGCCCGCGACCTTTTGAACCGTCAGATCGTCGATACGCAAGGGCTCAAGGTTGTGCGCGTGAACGACCTCAAGCTATCGCAATCGGGCACGCAGCTGCGCCTGCTAGGCGCCGAAGTGGGCGCGCGCGGCATCCTGCGTGGTCTGGCGCCATGGCTCGAACGCGCCGTGGTGGCCGTGGCAAAGGCGTTCGGCAAGCGCATCGACGAGCAGATCATCGCCTGGAACTACATGGACCTGCTCGACCGCGACCTGTCCGAGGTGCAGCTTTCGGTCACGCACAAGCGCCTGGACGAACTGCATCCCGCCGACGTGGCCGACATCCTGGAGCAACTCGACCCCAAGCAGCGTGCCAACGTGTTCCAGCATCTGGACGACGCCCAGGCCACCGAGGCCATCTCCGAAATGGAGGACGAATACCAGGCGGAGTTCATCGACGAGCTGGACGATGCACGCGCGGCCGGCCTTTTGGGCAGCATGGATCCCGACGATGCCGCCGACATCGTGCGCGACCTGTCATACGAAAAGGCCGAAACCCTGTTGCGTCTCATGGGCGTGGAGGACGCCACGGAAATCCGCCAGTTGCTGGGCTACAAGGACGGAACGGCCGGCGGCATGATGACCCCGCAGTTCGTCGCCGTGCACGAAGACACGACCGTCGGCGAGACCATCGAGGTGCTGCGCGAGCTGCCCGAAGACCATCCGACCGTGCACTATGTCTACGTCCTGAACGAATACGACCAGCTGACGGGTGTGCTTTCCCTGAGGACCCTGGTGCTGACCGACGACGCGAAGCCGGTCGGCTCCGTCATGTTCGAAGACATCATCACGGCGACCCCGGACGAAACGGAAGAGGACGTGGCCGCCGACATCTTCAAGTACGACCTGCCTGCCATGCCGGTGGTGGACGAGCGCGGAGGCCTGTTGGGCATCGTGACCACCGACGACGCGTGGGACGCCATCGAAGAGGACGTGAGCGGCGACAAGGTGCGCGTGAATGCGCTCATGGTGGTAGGCATCGCGGTGGCCGCACTGCTGTTCCTGGGGCTGTACACGCTGGTGCTGTTCCAAATCATCGGGTATTCGTGGAGCTAGCGCCATGGTGCTGAAGGAAAAGAAGGCCATACGGCAGGCGACTGGCCCCGAAGAGCCACGGCGCGAATGGGGCCCCTTCACGACGGGCAGCGCCGGCAAGAACCCCAAGTATCCTCACGACTCACGGGAATCGCAGGCAGACGGCCTGTCTGCAGGCGACGGCGAGACGATGGAAAAGAAGCCGAACCGGCTGTGGCTGCTTCTGGCCGCCATGGGGCCGGGCATCGTCACGGCCATGGCCGGCAACGACGCCGGCGGCATCTCCACGTATTCCACCGTGGGCGCGAAGTTCGGCTTCGCCACGCTGTGGGTCATCCCCATCATGTGCGTGCTGCTCATCGTGGTGGAGATGACGGCCACCCGCATGGGCGCGGTCACCGGCAAGGGGTTCGCCGCGCTCATCCGCGAGCGCTTCGGCATACGCCTGACGGCGCTGGCCATGTTGGCGCTGCTCGTAGGCAACGTGGCCACCACGTTTTCGGAATTCGCCGGCATCGCCAGCGGCATGGAGATGTTCGGCGTGTCGAAGTACCTTTCGGTGCCCGTGGCCGCCGCAGCCGTGTGGCTTTTGGTGGTGGGCGGCAGCTACAAGCGCGTGCAGAAGGTGTTTCTGGTGCTGTCGTGCGTGTTCGTGACGTACATCGTGGCAGCGTTCATGGCAGAGCCGAACTGGAACGAGGCGCTCGCCAGCACCGTGGTGCCGCACATCGTGGACGACCAGAGCTTCGTGTCGCTGGTCATTGCCATGATAGGCACCACCATCGCCCCGTGGATGATGTTCTTCGCCCAAAGCAACGTGGTGGAGAAGGGCACCACGGTGAAGGACCTGTTCTCCAGCAAGGTCGACGCGGTTTCAGGCACCATAGCGGCCTGCCTGGTGGCGTGGTTCATCATCGTGACGACGGGCGCCGTCCTGTATCCTCAAGGCATCGAGATCGAAAGTGCCGCGGACGCCGCACGGGCGTTGGCGCCTTTCGCCGGCCAGTATGCGGAAGCCCTGTTCGCCATCGGGCTGATTGCAGCCTCGTTCTTGGCGGCATGCGTGCTGCCGCTGACCACCTCGTTCGTCATCTGCGAGGCGTTTGGCTGGGAAGCGGGCGTTTCGTTCAAGTGGAAGGAAGCACCCCTGTTCAAGAGCATATTCACGTTCGTGATAGTGTTTTCTGCCGTGGTGGTGCTGGTGCCGAACATCGACTTGCTGAGCGTGATGCTGACGGCTCAGTTCGTGAACGGCATCATCCTGCCCGTGTTGCTGGTGTTCATGGCGATCATCTCGGCAGACAAGCGCGTGATGGGCGCCTATCGGTCGCGCTTCGTCTCGCGCGCGCTCATATGGCTGACGGTCGCCATCGTCACCGTGCTGACCGTGGCGCTTTTGGTCATGCAGGTGATGGGCATCGAGTAGCGCCTCGTGAAGGCGTGGCGTGGTGCGGCAAAGGCAGGCAGGGTTGCGCGCAGCAGTGCCGTGGCGTCGTCGGTAGCGGCCAGAGCACGCAGGCCGGCGCGTAGTCGAACGCCGGAAAAGGAGCGGTTATTTTGCGTGGGAAGCCAGCCTCTGGCTTTCGTCTTCCAGACGTTCGGCCAGGTAAACCGTGCCTTTATCGGTGTCCTGAGTGCAGTCGAGCAGCGCTTCGACCGTGAGGCTGTCCAAGTAGGCGTCGAAGCTTTCCTCGATGAGCCGATACGTCTGCTTCACGCCATTGACCATGGCGCTGTTCTTGCGGTTGGTCCGCTTGGCGCGGGTGGACTGCTTGGCATCTTCGTCAAGAGCCGATATGATCTGGAGAACGCTGATGTCGGCGGGGTCCTTGGCCAGACGGTAGCCGCCGTGCTTGCCGGGACGAGCCTCGATCAAACCCGCGTTGCGCAGCAGCTGTGCAAGCTGGATAAGGTAATCGCGCGGGATGGACATGTCGTGCGCGATGTCTTTCGACGAACAGGTGGTCCCCTGCGCGGCCAGATACAGGATTGCGCGAATGCCGTAGTCAGTCGATGCTTTGAGTTGCACGGTTTCTCCTAACTCGCAGCCGCTTCAGTATGGCACGCGATGCAAAATTTAACGAGCGGCCTGCATATATATGCCTGTACATCACTTTTGCTCTAATAACGCGAAAAGACGCTGGGGTCAGCGTCTTTTCATGTACTGCCTTCGCTTGGGGCGAAGATTTCAGAGCGATTGCAGTGTACCGAATGTGAAATGATTATAGCAAGGTCACGATAACATTTGCGGGGTAAATCGATTGGAAATGGTTACACGGGCGCAATAATCATCACCGAACGACCCCCTGTTCCAAGCCGTCGCGACACGAACGGCTATACTGGACGCATGGACGAAAAGAAGCAGATAAGAGCGAAAACGCTGGTTGTGCGCGACAGGATACCCGCTTCGGAGCGGACGCACCGCAGCAGAGAGGCGTGCCATGCGCTCGAGCGCCACTTCGCCGCGTTGAAGACAGGCGCGACCGTGGCCGTGTACGCAGCCATGCACAGCGAGGTCGATCTTGAAGCCTTCGTTGAGGCAGCCTTCGCGCGGGGATGGCGCGTGTGCTTCCCCTGCATGGTGCAGGGGAAGGAAGAGCACACTCGCGGGTCGTGCGAGAAAGCACCGGGGGCGAGCCTCGGGACGGTGGAGATGCGGACAGAGCACACGGGGGTGGCAGGGGCTTCGATCTCAGAGACTGCGGAAGCGGCGGGGACGGCGTCGGCCGGCCACGGGTCCCCCCGAATGGAGTTTTACCTGGTCGAACGCGAACGGCTTGACCATGCGCGCGAGGCGTTCCTGTCGAAGCCCCTGCGCTGCCTTCCCTGCTCCGCCCTCGCACAGCAGGGATATACGGCCGTGACGCCCACTGAACTGGACGGCGTGGTGGTGCCCCTGGTGGCGTTCGACGACGCCGGCAACCGTCTCGGCTATGGCGGCGGCAACTACGATCGGCTGCTCGCGCGCATCCGCCCGGACGCCGCCGTCGTGGGCATTGCCTTCGAAGAGCAGCGCGTGCCGTCCATTCCTACCGAGCCGCATGATCGCGCGCTACGCACCATCGTCGTGGCGTGAGCGAGCACCACCAGGGACGGATCGGAAAACAGCCGCGCACGCCAGCCTCCACTCACCCACCTTGGCGAAGCGAAGGCCGGCGCGTATCGCCGCACAATAGCCGACAACCGTCCTACCAAGGAATAATGTTCTTGAGCGCTTGGTGGGGCTTTTCCCACATAAATTGGCCATTCTCATCGGCGAACATATCGGAAACATCATCGAAAGACGCCGGGGTGGACGGCTTCAAACCTCCCGTCAACGCATAGATCACCGTATAACGACCTGCCGTGAAGCAATGCCCGTTCGAAGATCCACCAGGCATGATCCAATTGATTCCGCCACACAGGTCTCCAGCACAGACGCCTGCAGCGAAGAGTCGGGGTATCGGGTTTCTCTGAGCATCCACAACTTGGTAGTGTTCGTCAACCAAGAGGCCCCCGTTGTCGGCAGACAAGGTTTCCGGATTGTTGATGATGCCGTAAAAAGGCGGCGTGTCCACTGCCTTCATGTATTCCGGCAATTTTCCAAAGTCAGAATCCGACCCTTGTGCGCACAGTTCGTTGTAGCGCTCGATGCTTTCGACAAAAGGCTTCGGATCCTCGATGCCCATATTGGCACACAGTTCTTCGATGGTGTCCCCCTTGTATGTGGCTAGGCCTTGGCCAACACCCGATCCCCGTTCGCCGCCGCCTTCGATTGTTCCCTGAACCAGCGCCTCGACATCCCCCAGGGTAGCCACCCCCGGATACTTTTCTTCTATGCCGGAATCAAAAAAGCGGTATAGGTACTTCGGCGTGTCCTCGTCGTAGCAATACTTCATCACCGTGTTCCAGTCAGTCATCACGCATTCTTCGTCCATGAATCGCTTCCCGTGAGGGTCAAGGTTGAGCAACGGAGTTCCCAAAAAAATCCGGTTATCCGAAAACAAACTGTGAATCTGCCTTGGATGCGGAGCCGGAGCAATGCGCCCGCCGGCAAGCGTTCCAAGAATGTGCCCGTCGCCCGTGTGGTTGACGAGATCCGGCTGCCAGTCCACCACATCACCGTTATACCGTTTAAGCATCGAGATGTTGTTCATATAGTCTCCGGTCGCCAGGATGACCCCTTTGGACGCATTGACCTTGATGTAGCCGGATTCGCTTTTCCCGATAACCCCGGTCACTGCACCAGCTTCATCCTGTACAAGCTGAACGGCGGGAGTGGCGTAGTGAAACACCGCGCCCTGCGCTTCCGCAGAAGCACAAAGCGCCTCCATGAGTTCCTGATTCCCTGGTTGTATCACCTTGAAAACCGCCGCCGTTTCGCCGTTCTCGAACACCACCGTGTCCGAAGTGGAACACGCATTTGGTTCAATGCCGGCATCCAAACCCTTCTGAATGATATAGCTGAGGGCCTCTTCCGAATGGTCAACCCAATACTGGAAAAGTTCTCTGTTTACGCGCCACCCGCTCTCCTTCATCCAGCGGGACATCCATGTTGCTACGCCACCAGGAGTCGAATGCCCCCACAAAACTGCCGCCGCACCAGCCCCGTTTGCCGAAGCCTTGACTTCCTTTTGGAGGCAGCAGACCGAAGCGCCTTCGTCCAAAGCCGTTAGAACCGCCGGCACGCCCGCACATCCAGCTCCTACGACAACGATGTCATACGATTCCTCAAATTCGCAATCGGCGATGGGCTCTAGTTCCACCGGGCTGGCCTCGAAATCCGCTTCGATAATCCCATCGGGCAAGGAAACGGCGCCCGACGTGCCATCCGCGTTGCTTTGCATAGGCTGCGGAGAGCAACCGGCAAGAACTCCCAAGGCGGCTCCCGTAGCAATGGCCGCACTTCCCTTCAAAAGATCCCTGCGAGTAACGCTCATCGATGCTCCTTCCTTTTGATCATCCGATCCTTTCCGCCTTGACCCCATGGGATCGGCGCACCCATATGCTGATCGTGTCAATTGAGCCGGCCAACGTCCAAAACGGTGATAGCGTTCCAAAACCCCCTCCCCAAAACGGGGATATTTTTCTTCGGACCGAACTTGTGGGGATATTCTTAGCAACGCCCAAAGGGTCGTGTCGTACAATTCATGTCCAAAGGGAGGAGGAATCATGCAAAAGCGCGAGAGCCTGTTGCTTTGCTTGGGACTTGCATTGTTTTGGCCCTTCTTCAGCTACAGGGTTTCCCCGAGCATGTTTCTTCGCCCCGACGTCTTAGAGCGCCCTTCCTTGGAAGGGGCTGGCATTTTTCTAGAAGCGGCGCTTTATCTCTTCTCTTCGGTTGCCATAAGCCTCTGGTCTGCGCGGAAGGCAGATAGAAAACCTTCGCTAAAGACAATTGTCGGCGTTTGCCTTTTTCTGTTGGCTTCGTGCCTTGCATTGCTTCAATATCCCGCATTCCCAACTTCGCTGCGTTTCTCTCTGCATGTTGCAATTCGTGCATTGAGCGGCGCGTATGCCGGCGTTCTCACGATTGCATGGGCGAATGCGGTCGGAACAACGCGCACCAAGTTGATCTTCACCATGCTCGCAGCATCTTTGCTGCTCAATTTTATCTTCGTAACGGCAGTGCAAGTGGTCGCGTCGCAGACAGGCTTTCTCTCGCCGCCTGCCGCCGCCGCCTTTCTCCCCCTGCTCTCCGGGATTGCTTTCCTTGTCGGTAGCTTCACTGCCTCAAAAAGCAAATCGACCCGTCCCATTCTGCATCGGCTTTGTCACGACCCTTTTGCCAAAATGGCGTTGATCCTCGTTTTTTACCTTCTTTCAAGTTATATGTTTAGCGGCCTGTATGCCAGAGAGGGGGACTTTTCCACCACGGCGTTGAGCAAGGCAGTGGCAATCGCCATCGCCCTGATCGTTCTTGTCCTCATGTACAGAACAGACCTCAAGGGCGCAACTTCAATCTATCCATACATGATCTTCGTCGTCGTATGCATGGTCGCATCATGCTTTGCCTTGTCGTTTGGCGGGCAAATGGCATCGTTGTGCTTGGAACTGGTTCTGCCCACGCGTGTTCACGCCATGTTCTATGTGTGGGTCGCAGCATTTGCGTGCGCAAAGAGAAACGGATGGCTCTTTGACTCGACAACTTTGTTTCTGTTCGTTCCCATGATAACTATTTGCTTTTCCTTGGACGGCCTCGGCGACTTTATGCCCACAGGCCTCGCCTCCTTGTGGACAGCGAGCTTTGTCATGTTTGCTGGCACCGTCTTGTCAGTGCTTCTACTGGTTTTTGGCCTCATGGGAATCGTCAAGACATCAACCGAAGAAGAAACGCTTGCGGAGGGTTATGATGCCAATAATGAATTCAACAGGAGAAAATGCGCTTGCACCACAATGACATCAGAATTTGGGCTGACGCCACGAGAGGAAGAAGTCCTTTTATTGCTATCGCAAGGACATAGTCAAAAGAAAATAGCAGACGTTTTATTCATATCTCCCAATAGCAGCAAAACTTACACGAAGAGTATTTACCGAAAAACCAACCTGCACTCCAAGCAAGAGATCATGGACGAGATAGAGAGAAGGATGGCGCTGCCAACAGTGGGGCATTGAACTGCCAAGCAAAAGTCCCCCTTACGCCCCGATCCCCCTTCTCTCAGTCGCCGCCGAGAAAGTCCACGGCGAACTGGGCGGCCACCATGGCGCCTTTGATCAGCACGCTTTCGTCGACGTCGTAATGGCCGCTGTGCTGCGGATGCACGATGCCGGCCTGAGGGTTGCGGCAGCCCACGAACACGAACACGCCGGGCACGAAACGCAGGTACTCGCTGAAGTCTTCGCCAGAAAGCGTGCCTTCGTAACTGCCGACGGCTTCTTCGCCCAGCACTTCCACCACAGCCTGCCGCGCGCATTCGGCGCAGGCGGGATCGTTGGCGAGGCCGGCGTTGCCCGGCTCGAACGTGAACGCGGCATGCGCCCCGAAGGCGCGGGCGGTCTTGCCCACGATGCGTTCCAGACGGTCGGGGACTTCCGCACGCAGGCGCTCGCTCCACGTGCGCACCGTGCCTGTGAGGTAGGCCGATCCGGCCATGATGTTGCGGGCTTCGCCGCCGTGGAACTCGCCCACCGTCACCACCACGGGTTCGAACGGCGAAACGTCGCGGCTGACCAGCACCTGCAGGGCCGTCACCATTTCTGCGCCCACCACGATGGCGTCCACGCCTTTATGCGGCATGGATCCATGCGCGCTCACGCCTTCGATGTCGATGCGGAACCAGTCGGTGTGCGCCATGCGCTGTCCCGGCTCGCACGAGAACAGGCCCGCGTCCAAGTCGCTCCAGATGTGCGCGCCGTAGATGGCGTCCACGCCATCGAGCGCCCCGGCGTCTATCATGAGCTGCGATCCGATCGACACCTCTTCGGAGGGCTGGAAGATCAGACGCACTTCGCCCCGGAGGGTTGCGCGCAGCTCGCACAGGATGCGCGCCGCTCCCAGCAGCATGGCCATATGGCCGTCGTGGCCGCATGCGTGCATGACGCCAGGAACATGCGACGCGTAGGGAGCATCCGTTTTCTCGGTGACGGGGAGCGCGTCCATGTCCGCACGCAGCGCGACACGTCTGCGTGGCGTTCCCTGCGAGTCGCAAGCATCGGGCGCCGTCCCCACGATGGTGGCGATGACGCCGTTGCCTGCCACGCGACGCCACGGCACGCCCAGAGAATCCAATTCCGCGCATACCGCATCGGCGGTCCATGCCTCGTGGCCGCTGAGCTCGGGATGTTGGTGGAAACGCCGCCGCATGCCGACGATGTGCGGTTCTATGCGCGCGCCGATCTCGCGGATCCGCCCGCCTGTCTGGGCAGCGGAACAGGACGCTTCGTCACGCCCTTCCGACAGAGAAGAACCCTCTTGGAAGCATGGTCGTTCGTTCAGAGAAGATGCCTTCATGCGTCTTCCTCCCTTCCATCACCAGCATTCTAGCAGACGGAAGAAGGGAAGCAGCAAAACCGCCGGCGCAAGGAGGGAAGGCGGCAAGGCCGCCGGCGCACGGAGCCGCCGGCGCGGCCGCAAGCCTCCGCGCCGGCCACTTCGGGCTGACGCGGCCCTACTTCAGCCCCACGTTGTCGGCGTCGAGGGCTTCGTCCAGGTACTCGATGACGGGCTGCGGGCCGAAGTCCTGCACCTCGGACAGATGCCAACATTCGGTGGCAGGCATGCCTTGTATGGCCTCCGCACGGAACACCGGGTCCTTGCCGGCTTTGCGCTGTGCCGTGTAGTCGTCCAGCGCACGGAGCGCCCACTTGCCCAGCAGCAGGATGGACACCAGGTTCACGATGGCCATGAAGCCCATGAAGATGTCCGCAAGGTTCCACGCAAGGTCGAAGCTGTTCAGGCAGCCATACATGATGACGGCCAGACACAGGACGCGGAACAGCGTCAGCAAAACCTTGTTGTCCTTGATGAAGCGCAGATTGCTTTCGGCATAGAAGTAGTTGCCGATCAGGCTTGAGAACGCGAACGCGAAGATGGCGAACGTGACGAAATGGATGCCCAGCTCGCCCACCGAGTTGTTGACTGCCATCTGCACGAGCGGCATGCCGTTGAGCGCGGCCGCGGCTTCGGGGTCCTGCACGAAGAAGATGAGCACCATCATGGCCGAGCACGTGCAGATGACCAACGTGTCGATGTACACGGACAGGCTCTGCACCAGGCCTTGCTTCACCGGATGCGACACGCTGGCCGTGGCGGCGGCGTTGGGAGCCGAACCCATGCCGGCCTCGTTCGAGAACAGGCCGCGCTTGATGCCCAGCATGACCACCGACCCGGCGAACCCACCGAAGATGGACTGGAAGTCGAATGCGGACGCGAAGATGAGGGAGAACACGGCCGGAATCTCGCCCAGGTTCGTGAACGTGGTCCACAGCGCCAGCGCGATATAGGCGATCGCCATGACCGGCACGATGATGGACGTGATGACGCTGATACGCCGCGCGCCTCCGAAAATGACGAATGCGGTCATGACCACCAGCACGATGCCCATGCCGATGGCGGTGCCGTTGGTGGCGTAGTCGGGGATGTAGTATTCCAGCGCCGACGTCATGTTGAATGCCTGCAGGCCGTTGAAGCCGAAGGCGAAGCACAGGATGAGCAGGATGGCGAACACGACGCCCAGCCAGCGCTTGCCGAGCGCTTGCTGGATGTAGTACGCCGGACCGCCACGGAACTCGCCGTTCTTGCCGCGCACCTTCCATATCTGCGCCAACGTGGACTCTATGAAGGCCGAAGCCGCGCCGATGACGGCCATGAGCCACATCCAGAACACGGCGCCCGGGCCACCGGTGGCGATGGCCGTGGCGATGCCGGCTATGTTGCCCGTGCCCACGCGCGAAGCCGTGGAAACCATGAGCGCCTGGAACGACGAGATGGACTTCTCGCCCTGGACGTGCTTCTTTTCAGTCAGCTGGGTGAACATGTCTTTGATGTAGCGCACCTGCACGCCCTTGGTGCGGACGGTGAAGTACACGCCGACGACGACCAGCAGGAACACCAGGATATACGTGTACATGAACCCGTCTATTTCCCCGGTCACGCTCGTCAGGAAGGCATTGAATTCATTCACGCGGCTTCTCTCCTTCGACATACCTGCAGGCAGAAAACGAATTATACCAGACCGGATAGAACGGGAAGAGTTCGGGTGTATGTCGAGGTTGGCTCTTCGTTGTACTAAACACTGACACGCCGAGCGCCGATCTCACATGACCGGCATCGATACCAACGTTCGACAAGCCAACAAAAAATCTGGCGATTGTTCGACTATATCGGAATAATTCGATTATATTCGAATGACCGCGGCAACGAAGCGCATACCCTTCGGGCTATGGATAATTCCTTGGCGCTACATAAGCTGGGTTCGACCATCGCACGGCTGCGGCACGAACGCAACCTCACACAGGAGCGCCTTGCTTTCATGTCCGGCATGAACAAAGGGTACTTGTGCGATCTTGAGAACGGCAAGGCGAACACCACTGTGGAAAAGCTGGTTCGTTTGGCCGATGCGCTTGGCGTCCCCCTCAGCCGCATCTTCGAAGACTTCTGAACAAACCACGACTATATCGCGCAATCTTCGTTGTATCTTGCAAGGAAAAGAGGCTTTCCTTGCATACGGCCGTTCTTTGGTCGGATTTCTGACAGAAATGAACGGCTATGGCACAAAAGCCGCATCTGAAAGTCGTCAGTACTTTCTCCAAACTGGGGTTTTGAAGGGATCAACGAAAAGTCGCACCTTTGTTTCGCCCAACTCTGTGCCATACCCGTTCATTTTCGCCAAAAAACGCTGCCACAATCGTAACCAATCATGGATTGGCGTCATTCGCGAACGAACACGGCCAAGACGGCGCCTCATCCGTCATTCCGAAGACCTACCAGCCAGAAGCAATCGGCCACGAACGAATGCTGCGAAAGCCACCCTCTATTCTCTTGGCGTCCTCGTCGATGCTGCCTATTTCGGCGCTTTCGTCACCCGCCGGCCTCGACGCCTTCGCCAGCCTCGCTTACTTCCTGCTCGACCAGATCGATCACCATTTGCCGGGTGTGGACGTTCAGCTTTCGGTAAATGTTCTGCGTGTGCGTCTGCACGGTGCGTTCTGAAATGTACAGGGTTTCGCCGATGCGTTTGGCGCTGTAGCCAAGGGACAGATAGTACAGTATGTCGGATTCTCGCTTCGTCAGCCTCTGTTCGCTCGCCAGCCTACCGACTGCGGCTACACGCATATCGGCGTTCTCATGAACGTCGCCAACGACAACGTTCGCCGTGTTCGACAGGAACAACAGCTGCAGCGCGTCGCTTCGGCACAGCCGCACCAGAAACACCAGCAGCACAACGAGCGACAGCGCGCCGAGCACCAGGCCCAGCTGTTGCGCGACCTGTTCCGCCAAGCCGGCATGTGCGGAAAACAGCAGCGGGAACACCAGGTACACCAGCACCTTTTCCACCGCGAACACGCCGAAGAAGAACAAGCCGAACGTCTTCAGCGGCGACAAGCTGTTCTGATACGTCATGAACAGCACGATCACGGCAAGCAGCACGATGAAACACCGGTTCACCGACGACGTCACGAACACGACGTCGGCAGCGAGCCCGTCCAAAAGCGACGACAGGAAAAGGCCAGAAAAAATGCCGATGAGCACGCCCATAGTGGCCACCCAGAACATGGCCTTGCGCTGGTTCGACAACTTCGACCTGAGCGAATTGAGCGAAGCGGCCAGCAACAACGTGGAAAAGAAGAAGAACGCCACGTACACCGAAAACGAAGATATGGCGCCCAACAGGTGTCCGTCGTTCACATGCACTTCGGTGGTGGCATCGCTGGCAAAGCCCACCGCGTGCAAAACCGAAAAGAGAAAATAGACGACCAGTGGCAACAGCCACATGTTCACATAGGGAGCCTGCTTCAGGGTGGAATACTCGCCTGCCTTCGCCCCGCCCTTCTCCTCAGGAAGCCGACGCTGCAGCACCCAAGCGCCCACGCCTGCCACGAACACGCCGAATACCGGCATGATGCCCGTCGACAAAGGGGAAACCACCGCCGAAGGAGAGAGCAGGCATGCCACCATCGCCGATCCCACCAACACCGCCACAACATTGAACAGGCCTCTCGCATAGGCGATGCGCATCAGCAGCAGCGCCCATGCACCCGAGACCACCAGCATGCTGAGGGCGAACCCGGTAGTGGCCAGAACACCGAATGCAATCTGCGCTGGTCCCGCAATAACCGGAACGACCATGCCCGACAAGTACATGGTGGCCACCACTGAGAGAACGGCGAAGATCAGCAGCATGGAAGAACGGGCGATCACCGCTTCCATGCGCTTCGCCCACAGGGCGAACGCAATGCATCCCGCAAGAAACACCACCAGGAAAAGGCCGAAGTACGCAAGCGAAGGGTCGCCGAGCGAATGGAACAACGTCACGCGGTAAAATGCACGCTGATAGTATGGCCAAAGGAAACTGAGTGCCAAGAGGGCGACGAGTTCCGGGACTGCTTTGAAGGCAGGAATACGTTCATCTGTGCTGCTCATGGCGCTCCTTTGGGCAGGATCTTCCCTTTCGAGCCCCCATTATACGGCACGATCGGCCGAAGCCGACCGTGCCGTGAAGACGCGCGTCGCCTGAAATACCGCGCTCGCCTTGGCGCGCGTACGAGCCGGGTGGCGATACGGAAGCGCGCGACGGTTACGCGATGCCCAAGCAGTTTCGCACCGAGATGCGCCCGAACGCCAAGCATTCGGCCAAATTGCCCGCACCTTGATACATGTGCGACCACACGGAACCGAATTCGCCCGCAGAATACAGATGGGGAATCGGCTGTCCTTCAAGGTCGAGGATTTCGCCCTTGGCGCTGCGGCGCGGGCCGCCGTCGGTGTTCAGCATGGTCGGCGGACAATACAGCGCATAGTACGGAGCGCCTTCGACAGGGTTCAACGTGGAAGCGGGGCGATGGAAGTACACGTCTTCGCCCTGAGCGCAGCATTCGTTCCACTGCGCAACGGTGCGCGTCAGCTCATCGGCGGGCACGTCAATGAGACCCGCCAGCTCTTCCAAGGTTTCGGCGGTATAGCCCCAACCTTCCATAGGGTCGAAGGTGATCGCCATCATCTTGTTTTCAAGGATGGACTGATATCCCGCAGCGTCGGTGATGAACCACGTCACGGCAGGCATGGGCAGATGAGGCCACTCGCCACCGAACTGCATATGGCCGTGGCGCGATCCTACGTGCAGGCGCAAATCGCGCTCGGTGAACGAATCCCAATCGACGGCCACGTCCTTGTCCCAGTCCATGTAGAAACGTCGCCCGTTCACGCCGACGGTGATGCCCTCCTCCTTCGGGGTGCGCATGAGGCACTGATCGGAATCGATCTTGCTCATACTGGTCCAGAACCCGGCGCAGCTGTTCATGTGCCACATATCAGCGCCTGCTCGAGCGCACATGGTAATGCCGTCGCCTTCGTTGCACTCGCCGGCAATGCGGCGGGCCCACGGGGCGCTCAGATAGTCGGCCTTCATCTGAGCGTTGTTTTCAAAGCCTCCACAGCACATGATGACGCCTTTGGCAGCCTTGACGTAGGTGCTGGAAGAGCCATTGGTGTACACGCAGCCGAGAATCTCCTTCGTCTCCGGATCCTGCACCAAAGCCGTCACCGGCGCGTTCGTCTTGCGCGTGATGGCGTCGCCGCACGCATTCACCACGGAGTTCATGAAGAGCGTCACCTGGGTGTTGCCGCTTTCGTTCGAAGGGTTCCAGCGAATGCGGCCGATGGAGTAGGCGTGCTCGAGTTCATTGTGTTCGGGATAGCAGCTGTCGCCGGTGCCTTCGGCGTAGTATTCCGTGATGGTCACTTCGTCTTCGCTGAAACCGGGGAGCGAGCGCAGCCAGTCGAGGTTTTCCGAAACGCCGTCGGCGAACGAGGCCAGAACGTCATCGGGCGTGTTGTCCATCTCTCCGCGCAACTCCTTGAGGTATTCAAGGAAGTTGTCGCGCTGGTTCGTCCACAGCACCATGCCGGCAGCAAAGGCGCTGTTGCCATTGCCGGTTTCCTGCGGCCCCTTCTCCAGTAGAAGGCAGCTGGCGCCATCGCCTTCGGTTGCCGCGGTCACGGCAGCCACCATGCCCGCCAGGCCGCCGCCTACTACGACGATGTCGAATTCCTCATCCCACGTGATGCCGTCAACCGACGAAGCCTCGTCGTTAGCAGCAGTAGCAGCCGGTGCGCACCCGGCCAATCCGGCCACCGCCATACCGCCCAGCGCTACGCTGGCAGCCTTGATGAACGTGCGACGTGATTGCATGACGTCCTGCATATGAAGCCCTCCTTATGGTATATCCCGATTCGCGCTTCGCCTCTCGGCTCGTATGCGTACGAGCCGACTCGAAGCGAATCCAAGAATAGGAGGGGGGCTTACCGGCAGCCAGCGCGGAAACTACGCAAAACCCAGGCCTTCCTGCATTACGTAGATTCTACGTAATGCAGGTCCGGTGCGGTTTGCGGCGCGCGAAGGGCGTGCCGAGACGACTTACGCCCAGTCACGGCGCATGGCTGCCCATTTGGCGTCGCGGGCGGCGGTTATGGCGGCTACGTCCTCGTCGGCGAGCTGCTTGAAGCGGCCCTGACGGCGTAAATAGGCCTCGACGCTGGAGAACTCGCGCGGGTTGCGGTTGAGCGTGAACCGTCCGCCGGACGCGGCGTCCGGCTGAATGGCGGGCGCGCCTTTCGTAGCCTGCTCCCCCTGCGCGGCCGGCTCCCCCGCGGCGGCTTGCTCGGCCAGCGTTTGCGGGCCCTCGTATTCGGCCAGGTACCACAGGCCGCAGTCCACGATCTCCTTCGCCACGTCGATGGTCTCGTCTACGGCGCAGCCCCAGCCGGTCGGGCAGGGAGCGATCACGTGGAGGTAGCGCGTCCCGTGCAGCGCCCCGGCGCGTTCCACCTTGCGCATGAAGTCGGGAAGGTAGCCGATGGAAGCCGTGGCCGCATAGGGAATGCCATGGGCGGCCACGATCTCGAACAGGTTCTTCTTCTGCGTCAGACAGCCGCGCGCGTTCTTGCCGGCCGGCGTGGTGGTGGTCTTGGCCCCGAACGGCGTGAGCGAGCTTTTCTGGATGCCCGTGTTCATGTACGCCTCGTTGTCGTAGCAGACGTACAGGATGTCGTCGTTGCGGTCGATGGCGCCAGACAGCGCCGCCAGGCCGATGTCGGCCGTGGCGCCGTCGCCTGCGAACCCGACGACCGTGCAGTCCTCGGGCTTCTTGCCCTGTGCGCGCAACCCGGCCTCGATGCCCGTGAGCACGCTGGCCGTGGCGGCGAACGGCGTGATCATGGAGTTGTTGGCGAAGCACAGCTGCGGGAAGTTGAACCCGACCGCGCTCATGCAGCCGGCAGGCAGGGCACACACGGCCTTGGGGCCGAGCACCTTGAGGCACGTGCGCACCACCAGCGAGGCGCCACAGCCGGCGCACGCCTTGTGGCCGAAGAAGAACTCGTCGTCGGCGATGGTCTTAGCATTGAGGGGCATGTTAGTTCGCCTCCTTCACGTCGCGGCAGGCATCCGAGACGAGATCCTTTGGCGAAGCGGCAGATGCGGCGTCGCCGGGAGTGTCGTCGATGCCCAGGAACGATACGCGGGGGACTTCGGCCCCTTCCGAAACGGAGCGAACAAGCGTGCGGAAGATGGCCTCGACCTGCACGGGCATGATGTCGTCGCCGCCGAGCCCACCGATGAAGTCATAGGTGGGCACGCGCACGCCCGCCTGTTGCAAGGCGGAATTCACGTTGGTGAACACCGTGCCTTCCGCACCGAACGACACGTCCTTTTCCAGCACGGCCACGGCCTTCGCGTTGCCGAGAGCGGCGGCCAAGGCAACCGTCGGCAGGGGCCGCAGGTAGCGGACGCGCAACAGGCCCACGCGCAGGCCCTGCGCCCGCAGGGACTCCACCACGGTGCGCACCAGGCCGGCGGCCGATCCCAGCGTCACCAGCACGTAGTCGGCGTCTTCGCACTGCACGGCCTCCACCAGGCCCGGATAGCGCCGCCCGAACACCTGGGCGAAGCGCTGCTCAACCTCTTCGATCACGGCCGGCGCGTTCAGCAGGTCCTGGTGCTCCTGGTACTTGAAGTACCGGTTGTACTCCGGCCCCGCCGAGAAGCCGATGTTCGTCGGATGCTCGAAGTCGAACCGGTTCTTCGTCTGATACGGCGGCAAGAACGCGTCGGCCTGTTCGGGCGAAGGCACCTCCACCGTCTCGTAGGTATGCGTGAGCGCGAACCCATCCAGGTTCACCATGACGGGCGTCTGCACCCGCTCGTCCTCGGCGACGGCGTACGCCATGAGCGCCAGATCGAGCGCCTCCTGGTTGTTCTCGGCATAGACCTGGATCCAGCCATGGTCCAAAAGCGCCAGGGAATCGCGCTGGTCGCCATAGATGTTCCACGGAAGCGCGGTCGACCGGTTGGCGTTCATCATGACGATGGGGAACCGCCCGCCCGACGCATAGGTCAGGCACTCGGCCATGTACAGCAGCCCTTGGCTCGACGTGGCCGTGAACGTGCGCGCGCCCGTCGCCGACGCGCCGATGGCGCACGACAGCGCCGAGTGCTCGGATTCCACATGCACGTACTCGGCCGCCAGGTCGCCCGCCTCTACCATCTCGCTCAGGCGTTCCACCACCACCGTCTGCGGCGTGATGGGATAGGCGGACACCACCTGCGGGCGGGCCAGACGCACGCCCTCGGCGAACGCCTCGTCACCGGAAAGGAACCGCTTCGCGCTCATTCGGCCACCTCGCTCGTCTCGCGTTGCTCCTGCCGTTCAGACACCAGGAAAAGGGCGCCGAACCGACAAGCCTTCACGCAGATGCCGCATCCCTTGCAGAAGTCGTAGTCCACGAAAACCGCCTGAGCGGGTGTGGCGGCGCGCGGCGCTCTCGTCGCGGGGGCCTGCGAAGAGGCGGGGGGTGCCGCCATGTCCGCTGCGGACGCCTTGAAGATGGCGCCGTCGGGACAGTACAGGTAGCACTGCAGGCAGCCGGTGCAGGCGGCAGCGTCGATCACGGGCCGCAGCGAACGCCAACCCGCGTTCTTGGCCACCAGATAGCCGGCTTCGAAGCAGGTGGTGCGCGCATAGTCCGGGTCCAGCGAACCAGAGCGCAGCGTGGGGATGCGCACGCCGGCCGCGCGCGAAACCGGCCGGGGTTTCGCCGCGGGATAGGGCCCGACCGGCAGCGCGCCCTCGCCAGAGGCGTCCTGCGACCTCGCGCCCGCCACGCCGGCGCGCGCGAGGTCGCCCTCGGCAGCAACGGCTGCACCCGCGGGGTCGCCCGCCACCAGACCCGCGCATGCAGGATCGCCTTCGGCCGCAGTGCCGCCGCGCGCGGGGTCGAACTGCGCGTACACCGCATCGATGATGACAAGGTTCTTGGCATGCAGCTTTTCCGGCATGTACAGGCGCACGGCTTCATGCACGTCGGCCAGACTCGCACGGTCGTCCAGAGCGGCTAGGGCGCCAAGGAACGCCGTGTTGGGAATGGGCCTGCCAAGCACGGCGGAGGAGAGCCCGTCGGCGTCCACGGACACGATGCGCGGGTCGTCGTAGGCGCGCGCGCTGTTCACCAACACGCTGCCGCCGGGCTTGAGCTCGCGTTGCCAGTCTTCGTCAAGTAGCGTGTCGTCCAGATACACCACGAAGTCCGCTTGCGCACTCGCGCTGCGGTCGCCGATGGGGGCATCGTCCATCTTGGTGAACGCCCGTATGGGCGCGCCGCGGCGTTCGGGTCCGAACGAGGGGAACGCCAGCACGAACCGTCCTTCGGCAAGCGAGGCCGCCGCGCCCAGCAGGCGCGCTGCCGTGAACGCCCCCTGCCCGCCGCGTCCATGCCATATCACTTCTCTCATGTTTTCCTGCTTTCTGCCTCGACGGCGGCTCCGTGCGCTTCCGCCTTCTCCGCGTGCGTGCCTCTTGCCGGCCGAATGCCAGACAAGAGGCACGCTGCAACCGCCCGCGCGCAAGCGCATGGGTCTTATGTTCGACGTCGTCCTGCCAGTATAGCGCGGCCGCCTTCGAGATGCGGTGCTCGCTGCCCGTTAAGCCTCTGGGTGGTTTGATGGTGGCGCCGTCGTGCTGCGGCTCTTTTTTTCGCAATGGTCTATAATTCAGGGCGATACCACGCTATGAGGCGAAGAAGGTGCGAAACCGGCATGTCAGGCAAACAGAGCAAAAGATCCGGGGCGCTTTCGTGACGCAACGACCGCTTCGAAACCAAGAACCGTCGCACGGCGCAACGGAGCGTCGGGACGATCACGTGCGCCCGACTCCCTCCGTGCACGACCAGCGCGAAGGGCGGCATGTCCGCCCCGCCGCCCCAGCCGACACACGGCTCGCACATGCGACGCAGCCAGAGGAAGGACGCCGCGGGCAGGGTTCGCCTGGCCGTCGGACTGCACGCCAGGGCAAGCCACGCAAGCCCAACTTCTTCAAGCGGACCATCAACGGATGGTGCAACCGCCTGCTCGGCGCCGTTTCCGAAGGAACGCTGAGCGGCCAAGAAGAAGAGTACGCCGCACACCGCACCACGCGCGACTACGTCTGCAACACCTTGGGCATCGCGGCATGGGGCATGGTGTTCCCGTTCCTCACCATCGTGGTCACCCAGCTGGTGGGCGTGGAACAGGCCGGCATGTTCTCGCTTGCCTTCGTCACCGGATCGCTGCTCATGATCGTGGCGAACTACGGCGTGCGCACGTTCCAGGTGTCCGACCTCGAAGAGGAGCATTCCTTTTCCGATTACCAGATCAACCGGTGGATCACCTGCGCGCTCATGGTCGCGGTGGGCGTGGCCTACTGTCTCGTGCGCGGCTACACCGACCAAATGCTCACCATCAGCCTGGGCGTGTACGTGTACAAGATGATCGACGGCCTGGCCGACGTGTACGAGGGACGCTTGCAGCAGGTGGACAAACTCTATCTGGCCGGCGTTTCCCAAGCGTTCCGCTCGGTGGTCGTCTTCGTGGTGTTCTCGCTGTTCTTGCTGGTCACGCGCAATCTTCCCGGAGCCTGCATCGCCATGGCCGTGGCCGCCGCCGTCACGTTCCTATTCCTCACGTTTCCACTGGCCCTGTTCGAGACGCCGAAGTCCCAACGGGGAACGCTGCGGGGCATCACGGCGCTGTTCAAGCAGTGCTTCCCCCTGTTCGTGGCGCTGTTCATGTATTCGCTCATCGACAACATGCCGAAGTTCGTGATGGAAGGCGTGCTCAGCTACGACAACCAGCTGTACTTCAACGCCCTGTACTTCCCCGCCCAGATGATCCTGTTGACCATCGGCCTGGTGTACAAGCCGTTGCTCGTCCGCATGGCCGAGACGTGGGCCGACCCTGAAAAGCGGCGACGCTTCGACATGAGCATTGCCGTCATCATGCTGGCCATCGTAGGGCTCACGCTCGTCATGGTGGTGATCATGGGATGGATCGGCATCCCCGTGATGAGCTTCATGTACGGGCTGGACTTCGAGCCCTTCCGCGGGCTGTGCTTCATCATGCTGGCAGCCGGCGGCGTGACGGCGGCCATCGACTTCCTGTACCAAGTCATCACCGTGCTGCGGCGGCAGAAGGCCGTCACCAGGCTGTACGTCATCACGTTCGGCTTCTCGCTGTTCGTTCCCATCCTACTGGTGAACTTCACCGGGCTGCCGGGCGCGGTCATCGGCTATCTCATCGTCATGTGCATCCTGCTGGTGCTGCTGGTTTCGGAGTACATCGGCATCCGCCTGGAATTCGCCCGGGAAGACAAGGCCACCGAGGAAGCGCCCGTGCGCGTACGCCCCAGCGAGGCGCGCGCCGAGCGCGAACGCCGCGAACAGGTGCACGCGAAATGGGGGTCGGGGGCACACGCCCGCCACGAGACGCACGACGGCGAGGACGGCGAGGACCTGGCCCGAGGCCGATGACGGGCATGCAGCCTGCGCTTGTCCTGGCGTACGCCAGGACCGGCAACCGCCGGCGAACCGCTCTTTTGACGCCCCGCGCTTCGCAGCCCGCGCGTCCGAGTGCGGCGCGCGGGCTGCGTGACTGATTGCGCAGCTAGAAGCGCGCGTAGCGCTCCAGGTTCTTCTTGAGCGTGTCGATGAAGCGCTGGCCCACCTCGTCCAGCGCGGCGCCCTTTTTCACCACGTAGCCCAGACGCAGCTTCACGTCGGTCTCCAACGGCACGGTGTTCAGGCCGGCGCCGTCGGAGATGCCCACCAGGATGCCGCTTGTCACCGTATACCCGTTGAGCGCGACGATCAGCTCGGAAAGCGACGCGCGGTCGGTGCAGGCGATGCTCTTGGCACGAGGCACGTCGGCAAGCGCTTCCTCGGCGAACGCGACGGGCGATCCCTCGTCCTGCTCGAAGTAGAGATACGGGTAGTCTTCCATGTCTTCCAAGGACAGGCTGGCGGCGTTCACCATGGGATGGCTCTTCGGCAGCGCCACCCGCGGCGCCGACTCGATGAGTTCCACGAACTCGAGGCCCGCCGCATCCAGCGCACCGTTCAGCGCATCGGCCGTAGCAGATGTCTCGAACAGCACGCCCAGGTGGCTCTTTCCACTGGCGACGTCGTCGATGACGCCTTGCGTCGTGCGGTCGCGCAGCGCGTAGGCGTAGGCGTCGCCGCCGAGCGCCAGCACCGTGTGCGCGAACGTCTGCACGTTGAACAGGTAGTGCTGCCCAGATACGGCGAAGGTGGTTTCGGTGGTCATTATGGTTCCTTTCAGGAAGATTTTCCTCACGCACGTTCGAATCAGTCAGCGAGGGCGGTCGTTCCGCCGTTCGGCAAAACGGCGGAACCTACTGGCATCCACGCTCGTCGATGAACCGGGACGACTTGTGCTCCGAAGCGGTGCCCAGCTTTCCGGCGTCGTACACGATGACCTTCTGCGGCCGCACGCCCACGTGCGCCTTGATGGCGGCCATCGTGCGCTTCGCCACCTCGTCATAAGGCTCGTCGCTGCCGAGCGCCCGCTCCACGGACACCTCGTACTTGCACGTGAAGTCCTGCTCGTACACGCGGATGGAGTACTCGCCAGTGAGGCCGTCCAAACCGCGCACCACGTATTCGATGTCAGTGGGGAACACGTTCACAGCGCTCACGATGAACATCTCGTCCTTGCGGCCGGTCACGTGGATGCGCGCGAGCGTGCGGCCGCATTCGCACGTGTCGGTGCTCACGTAGCCGATATCGCCCGTGCGGAAGCGGATCATCGGGCGCGCCTTCTTCATGAGCGTCGTGTACACGAGCTCGCCCGTCTCGCCCGGAACCAGCACCTCGCCCGTCTTCGGATCCACAGTCTCCACCAGGATCTGGTCTTCCACGATATGCAGGCCGTCGTGCGCCTCGCAGGCCGCGGCGCAGGCGCCGTAGATGTCGGACAGACCGTAGAAGTCCACCACCTTCGCGCCCCACAGGTTCTCGATGGCCTCGCGCGTGGACGTGATGGAGCCGCCTGCCTCGCCGGCCACGATGATGGTGTGGATGTTGAAGTCGCTCTTCGGGTCGAAGCCCTTTTCCTTCGCGATCTCGCCCAGATGCCACGCGTAACTCGGCGACGTCCAGATGACCGTGGGCTGGTACTGTTTGAGCACGAAGAGCAGGCGGTCAGACGGCACCGCCCCCACCCAGATGGCAAGCGCGCCCAGACGCTGCGCGCCGATGACGTCCGGGCCGCCGACGTACAGCGCGAAGTTGAGCGCATGGACGTAGCGGTCGTTCGGGCGCATGCCGGCCTGCCAGAACAGGCGCGCCTCGGTGTCCTGCCACAGGTCGAAGTCCTCCTGCGTAAAGGGACTCACCGTGGGAACGCCCGTCGAACCCGACGACGTGGCCATGAAGACGACCTCTTCTTCGGGAACGGAGCACATCTCGCCGAAAAACGTTCCCACATGCTGCGTCTCGCGTTCGGTCTTCTTGTCGCAGAAGGGGAACTTCGCAATGTCCGCCAGCGTCTGCAGGTCGCTCGGCGCGACGCCGGCCTCGTCGAATGCGCGCTTGTAGTAGACCGTGTTCTCGTACGCGTAGACCACCATGTCCTTCAGGCGCTGCAGCTGCAGCGCCTCCAGATCGTGACGCGGCATGCATTCGATTTCGGGGTCGTAGTATTTCTGATCGTAAGGAATGTCCTTCGACATGACGGTCTCCTCGGCTTCGCTTCTTCCTTCGTGCTTGCTGCCGGCGGCGTCGGCATTGGCCTACCGTGCCTGCGAAAGCAGCGTATTGCATGAAACCACGAAACCAGGGATAACACAACCGATTTGGTCATTCGATGTTTTGATGGTTTGCTATCTTAATAAGAGATAGCCCGGTAAAATAAGAGAAAGAGAGCAGCCCTCCTTCTACAGAACGGCGAAACGACCATGACCTTGCAACAGCTGCGCTACCTCATCGCGATAGCGGAATACGGATCCATCAACGCGGCGGCCCAGAACCTGTACGCGTCGCAGTCCAACCTGTCCACCGCCGTCAAGGATCTCGAAAAGGAGCTGGGCATCACCGTGTTCACGCGCAGCAACCGCGGCGTGACGCTCACGAACGACGGCGCCGAGCTGCTGGGCTATGCCCGCCAGGTCATCGAGCAGACGGATATGCTGGAGGCGCGCTATGCGCACAGCGGCCCCGCGCGCCAGCGCCTGGCCGTGTCCACCCAGCACTACGCCTTCAGCGTGCAGGCATTCGTCAACGTCATCGAATCGTGCGAGGGCGACGAATACGAATTCGTGCTGCGCGAGCGGGCCACGGGCGAGATCATCGACGACGTGCGCACGTTCCGCAGCGAGGTAGGCGTGCTCTACACCGACACGTTCAACCGGCGCGTGCTGTTCAAGGCGTTCGACGATGCCGACGTGGCGTACTTCCCCCTGTTCGACGCGCGCGTCCACGTGTTCGTGGGAGAGCACCACCCGCTCGCTCGGGCCACGCTGCTGAAGCCTGCCGACCTGGAAGAGTATCCCCGCTACTCGTTCGAACAGGGCACGGAGAACTCGTTCTACTATTCCGAAGAGCCGTTGAGCTATCTGCCGCACAAACGCAACATCCGCATTTCCGACCGTGGCACGCTCACGAACCTGCTCACCAGTCACAACGGCTACACGCTTTCGACCGGCGTGCTCTCGGCCGAAATGCATTCGGGCATCGCGTCCATTCCCTTGGACGTGGACGAGTCGATGCAGGTGGGCTACATCATGCACAACGAGCGCCGTCCGAGCCCCCTGCTTCTGCGCTACATCTCCGAACTGCAGGCAGGCATCCGCGCGAACCCCACGGTGGAGGCCTGTCGGGAAGCGCAGGCATGAGAGGCGGGCGGGGCGGCTTACGCCTCCACGCTGAGCGTGAGCAGCAGCAGGGCGTCGTGGCGATAGGCTTCTCGGATGATCTCCTGGGTTCCCTCGCTCCGTGCAAGGAACTAAGCCGATGGCCCATGAAAGCAAGAAGGCCGACTCTTCAAGGAGTCGGCCTTCTTCGTGCATCGTGAAGACGTGCTTACTTGCTGGCACCAATGCGGCAGATCGTGGTTCCGCAATCGGGGCACTTGCCCTTCGTGATGGGCTTGCCGTTCTTCGTCGTGCTCTCGACGGGATCCTTCATTTCCTTCTTCGCCTTGCACTTCACGCAATAAGCTTCGATCGCCATGGTGATTCAACCTCTCTGTTCGTAATTGACAGCGGGATACCCCCCGCAGAAATGCTCGCGGACCGATGCTGGTTCGCGCCACACACGGTCGTGAATTATACTGCACCATCATGTCGTGTGCGGAGCAATGTTCCCGCTTCTATATATTTTTTAGCAATTCCATGACAAAATCGCTGTTTTGCAGGAGTTTTTCCTCTTCGATGTTCTCCAGGACGTCGTCGCTTTGGCCAAAGAAAGCCGGCTTTGCACCCGCCATGCCCGCCAGGTGCATCGCCTGATAGCCATGCTTGATGGCGTACGACGCGGCGCTGTCCTTCCACCGTATCTGCGCAGAAGCGACCGAGATGCCGGTTGCTTGCGAAGCCTTCTTCACGTAGCGCTTCATGCGCGACGACGTCGCAACGGAGCGGAACGAGCCTTCGCGCTCCACCAGGGCAAGATCGCCCGCGCCCAGGGCGTCGATGTCGATGATGACGGAGCCGCGCAGGTCCTGCGCGTGCTCGGCCAAAAACGCCCGCATGCCGCCGTTGTTCACAAGTTCCGATCCCAAGGCGACGAACCACACTTCCGTGTCGATGTCGGGGTGACGGAAGCGGTAGATCTGGTCGAGTTCGTCCGCAGCGTCGTATGCAGGCTGCGGCTGGTCGAGGAAGTCTTCTCCATAACCGTCGTCTTCCGGTTCCTCGGTCCGATTCATCATGCGCCGCGAGAACGCGCCGCCGTTCCAGCGCCGGCGCCCGCCTTGGCGGCGGCCGTCATGGCTTCCAGCAGGGGAAGACGCGCCCACGTCCAAGTCGTCAAGCTTCAGATTGGTCAACGTGTCGTCGGCATCGAACAGCGGAGGCACGCCGACGGAGGGGCTTCTTTGCGGCTCTTCCTCGAAGTCCGAGGCGAGAGCGGGGCCCGCCGCCCCGTCGTACGGGTCGCCGAAACCGACCGGCCCGGACGACTGCTCGTCATAGCCGTCCAAGGTCTCGCTCGCAGGGCCACCGAAGGCCTCCTCTTCGCGGAAGCTCTCCCAACTCCCTCGGGCCGCACCGACGGAACGGGCGTCGAACGACTCGTCCACGTCGAGCCATTCCTGGGGCGTGGGCTCTTCCTTGTCCTTGTTCTTGCCGAACCGGAACTTGTCGAGCAGCCGATGGGCGCGGGACTTGGGCATTTCCACGTAGCCGGGGCCGGCGAAAGCGCCCGTCTCCGTCACGTTGCCTTCGTAATCGGAGTCGTCGGCATCGTCCACATAGATGTCGTTCGGGTCGACGTTCTGAAGCAGCTCCTCGCCAACGGGTGCGAACGTGCCCGTGGATCCGGCTGCGAACGCTCCGGTCAGGCTGACGCTGGCGGAAGGAACGGCAGCGTCGGCGCCTTCCACTCCCTGTTGCGCCGCTCCGGATGCGGCGATGTCCCGCTTTGCGGAAATCGAACCGGAAAGCGACGGCAGCACGTTCTTGAGCGCGGCAGCGGGGTTCTTGGAAGTCTGGCGCTGGCCCGCGTCGTCTCCTGCTTCCTCCCCTACGCCCAGATCGATGGAAGGCAGCATGGTCAGCAGGCTCTTCGCCGCCGTCTTGCTGGACGACTCGACGTCGGCCAGCGGGGCGCGTTGCTTCTGCGTCTCGGGAAGCGGCGCCGCAGCCGGCGACGTGCCGATGTCAGGCAAGGCGATGGGACGCCGCTTGGACGGACGGCGGCGGGACACCGGGTCGGCCGCCGGGGCTTCGTCGGCCACGAAGCCGGCATCTGCAGAGGACGCTTCCTGCATGCCGGCGTCAGAAGAGGCGTTGCGGGCGGCAGCCTGCACTTCCAACGACTCCCTGCTGCGCTCTGCCCGTTCCTGCAAGAACGCCGGCAGTCCTATGGGAGGTTGCGCAAAGGAGTTCTCGACCCGCAGGTCGTCCACGTTGAGAGGAGGCATGGCGCAGGTCTGGCCGGCAAGAGCCTCGTCGTGCGAAGCAGCCGGCGCCTCGTCGGAAACGGCGGCGTGTTCGAGCGGCGATGCTCCGGCAGGGGCGGACGGGGCTGAAACGGATTCGGCGGGCCGATCGAAACCTGGGGCCTTCACTTCCATGATGCCGGCACGCGTCTGCTGCAGCCTCTGTTCGGTCTCGGAAGCAACGGCGCGGTTCGCCTCGGAGAAGTGGGACGCGCTTTCGCTCATGGCGGCATCGAGCGCATCGGCATAGCGCGACCGTTGCACGGGAGCACCGTCGTCCTTGGTCTTCTTCGCCTTTTCCTGGGCCTTCTTGAACCAGTCAGGCACGCCGTCGTCCGCAGCCTGGGCAGCCGGGGCTGCGGCCGCCCAGGAAGCTTCCTCGGCCCCGGCGACCGACGCCGAAGCTGCCGCTTCGGCGTCCAGACCGAACCAGTCCGTCCCCTCCCCTGCCATCTGCTCGTTCTCGACGACAGCCGCCGCACGTGCCAGCGCTTCGTTCACCGTGTCGGCGGGAATGCCGCTCAGGGCCTCGCGCGTCTCTCCGCGCGTCTCGCGCAGGTCGTCAGGCGTCGGGACGGCAAGCGGGGGCTCCTTGACCTGCACCAGACGACCGGCAATGTCGGGAACAGGCGTCGCGCTCACCGGTTTGCCCGAAAGCGCGGCCACGGCGGCCTTTGCGGCCGCCAGCCGAGACTCAGGCGTCTGCGGAGACGGCTCAGGCGGCTGCATGGCAGCGGCCTCGTACACCAGCTGCGCGCCTTCGGGAACCAAACCCGCTGCCCACGCGGCCTCTTCGCCGTGCAGCGTTGGGTCCGGACCCCCTCGGCGGACGGACAGTTCCGCCTCGCTCACGCGTCCGCGGCCAATCCGTGTGGCCACGTCCATGAGCACGGCCACGCCGGCCGCATTGCAGTTCGCGCCTTCGTTGTAGGCGGCGAACTTGTGCATCAGGACCGCAACGACCGGCAGGGCGACCACGACGAGCGCTACCACCGTCAGCACGTTGAACACGAGGGCCACGGTTCCCACCGCATGAAGAAAGAACACGTAACGCACGATGAGCAACAAGGGGACGAACACCATGGCCCCCAGGACGACCTTGCACAGGATGGGCAGGGCCTTCACGAATGGCCCGTTCAGTTCGGACTGCACCTTGCCGCTGTCGTAGCGTGCGACCACGATCACCTTCCGCCGACGTGCGCCGGCGCCGTCCGGCGTGTAGCCCGGCTCGTACTTCGCCACCACGTTCTGGCTGACGCCTTTAGCAAACAGGGAGGACAGGACGGGGCGGTCGAGCACTTCGGCCAAGAACAGCACGGCCGCGAGGGCAGTGACCACCATCGCGGGAATGGCCAGGACGGGAAGGAACAGCGAGAGGGCGGCAATGAGGATGGTGACGAAACAGCAGAGGGCGCGCGGAGCCTCGGATGCAGAAGCACTGTTGAAGTCTTCGATGACGGCCGAAAGACCCGCCTCTTTCTGCAGGTGTTCCGTGATGTAGAGAGCCGCCTGCTGTTCTTCTTCGGTGCCAGCTGGCCGGGGACCTATTTGCTGGGACAGAAATGCGACATGGTCTCGTGTTTCCGGCATACGTTTTGCCTTTCGCTTACCGTCTTGTCGATATCTTGCAAGGCATACTTGTTTTGAAGTATACGCTATTTGCTGGTCGTTCCCAAATAATCACGAAGAAAAGCATCGGCAGATGCGGCCTGTGAACACGCCGTTGCATAGGCGTTGCGCGCGTCGGCGTTGGCGGCATCAGACACGTCGGCCACCATGCGCACCGGATCGTCGGACAGATCGGCGGCCAAAGAGGCCGCTTCGGCGTCAGCCCGGTTGTAGGCGTCGTTCTGCGCGATGGTCTCTTCCTTGTTCTTGGCCAAGAAGGCCTCGTCGGCAGCCACGGCGTAACCCATCGCCTCGATGCGCTTGGCGAGATAGGTTCGATACGGCGAGAAATCAGCCGCCGGATACCTGTCGGCCGCCTGCGCAAACCGATCGTCGGCCTGGCGAAACAGCTCGAGCGCCTGGTTCGTCTTGTCCAAAGACGCCGTCACGTTCTCGTCGGTGGTCTCCACCACCATCAGTGCGGCCTCGCGTGCCAGCGCGTCGGCTTTGAGCAGGAGGTCCCATGCCTCTTTTGCAGCGCCCGCAGCGCCGGACGCTGCAGCGGCGTCGGCGGCTATCTGCCCGCCTAAGTCAGCCATGTCCAGGCGTGCCTCGATGGCGACCACGGCCTGGTTGGCCGCCTCCTTGTCGACCGAGTCCGCCATGCCGGCCAAGGCCGTTTCAGTCAGGGCCTGGGCGGACTGCAGATCGGCAACCGCCTGCGGCAGCTGGCCTTCGAGAGAAGCGAACGTGGCGACAAGCCCTTCTCCGGCCACCGATCCTTCGGGCAGCTCGATCAGCTCTCCAAGGGCGTCGTTGAGCGGGGTGAGCACCTCGTCCGTGCGCTCGATGTCGGCCAAGGCCTGGTCAAGTTCCGAGACGTGGGACTGATGCGTCTGATAGTTCTGCCACAGCCACCATCCAGCCGAGCCGGCCAGCCCCGCCACGGCCAAGAAAACGAGCAGGTACGCCAACAGACGCCGGCGCTTGCGTGTCGTCTTCCGGCGCGCCACCTCGTCGGCAGGCGTGGGCCACATGGCCCCGGCGCCGCCCAGGTTTCCCAGCCCGGTGGTGCCGCCATCCACAACGCCGTTGATGCTGCCGATGCCGGATCCTTCCCCGCTTGGCAGGCCGAGGGTTCCTCCCCTTCCCGTGAGCGCGGACGCCGAGGATCCCACCGGCAAGGCCGGGACACCGGTCGCCTCGGCAGGGTCCACCGACACGAAGTCGCCTGTCGAAAGCGGCAGGCCCGACTCTTTCTTCGGCGTGGAGATGGCCTTCTTCTTGTGCGGCATCGTGAACAGCGAGATGCCGCCGAAATGCAGGCCCTTCTTCTCGTCCTCCAGGCCTTTTTCCCCGTCGAGCGCATTCTTGGCCGCATCCAGCACGCTGAACGAAATCTCGTTCGACGTGCCTACGGTGTGACGCTTGATATGCGCCGCATGCTTCGTTTTTTCGTCGTGCTTGCCCATGGCGTCCTCGCGCGAGCGCGTCTAAACCCTCTGGGCAAGTTCGGCCACGATGTCTGCCGTCGAGCAGATCTTGATGGTGCGGCTGGGCAGCGAGTTGAGGAACGCCTTGCCGTACCCCTTCGTGATGAGGCGTCGGTCGGTCAGGATGAGCACACCCGAGTCGTCGGCCTTGCGGATGAGCCGGCCGGCGGCTTGCTTCGTCTCCAGAACGGCTGCGGGCAGCACGTACCGACGCCAGGCCTGGTCGTCGCGCGTCGCGCGCTCGCAGGACAGCGGGTCGGTCGGCTTGGAGAAGGGCAGCTTGGGAATGACGACCCCTTTGAGCGTGGCGCCTGGCGCATCGAACCCTTCCCAGAAACTCTTGAGCGCGAACAAGGACAGATGCTCGTCGGCCAGAAAGTCATCGCGCAGGCCTTTGACCGACACGCCCCATTTCTGGCAGACCAGACGCAAATCGTCGCTTTTCAGCGCCGGCTGCACCGCTTCGAAGCAGTTCTCCATCTCGCGCCGGTTCGTGAACAGCGTGAGCATGGAACCGCGCTGCGCGCGGTGCACGTCGACGAGCAGCTTCTGGAGCGCGGGCAGATAGCCGGCGTCGTTCGGTTCGGGAATGTCGTTCGCCACGTAAACGGTCATGTGGCCGTCGTAGTCGTAGCTGGAATCCAGCTGGCACGAACGGCACCGCGACTGTTCGTCGGTGTTGAGCCCCAACGACGATTCGAACGCGCTGAAGCTTTCGTCCACGGTGAGCGTCGCCGAGGCGAACACCACGGAATGCGTGTTCGCGTACAACGTTTCGCACAGCGCTTCGCCCACGTTGAGAAGCAAGGCCTCCAGCTTGTCCACGGGCCGGTCGTTCTTTCGGCTCAAGGTGGCGGCGTACACGTACCGGTCGGGCGCCTTGTCCAGGATGACCTCGGCCGCATGCAAAAGATCCTTCAGATCCATGGCAATGGACGCGATCTCCCGCTGGATCTCGGCCACGCCGTCCACGTCCTCCAGATAGCCTACCAGCTCCTGGCAGGCGGTGACCAGCTTCTCGGCGGCGTCGGCCATCACGCGGCCCCGCGAGGCCACCTGCGCGAACGTCTCGCTGCGACGCACGTCCCCGTTAAGCCACAGCTCGACGTATTCGTAGCCCTTGCTGCGCTTGTTCGTGTCGAAGAAAAGCAGGTCCTTCAGATGATGGGAGAAGTCCTCCGCCGCCTCGGCGAAGACGCGTCCTGCCGCGCGCGCCTTGTTCGTCAACGCGTAGAACAGCGTGGCGCCGTCCTCCTTGCCCGGCACCACCACGCGACGTTCGGCACGCACGAACACGTTGCGCGACGACTCGTCGGCGGACACGCGCTGCGCGATGCGCAGCAGGTCCTCCGCGGCCAGCTCCAGCGAGAACGCACGGCGCGCCTCCGCTTCCGCTCCATGGGCCTCGTCGACCACCCAGTAGCGGATAGGAGGCAGCAGGCCTCCATCGGTGGCCAGGTCGCAGAACAGCAGGCTGTGGTTCGTCACCACCACGTCGGCTTCTTCCGCGCGCCGCCGCGCGCCATGCACGAAGCACGACGTCCCGAAGTACGGGCACTTGCGGCGCAGGCAGTCATGGCTCGACGTGGTGATGGAACGGCGGGGCAGCACGCGGTAGTCGATCTTAAGGCCGTCCATGTCGTCGTATTCCGTCTGCTCGATGAACGAAAGCAGGGCTGCCAGGGCGGGAGCCTGGGAGTATTCCTTGCCCGCCACTTCGCGCATGTGGGCGCCTTCGGCCACCAGGCGGTCGATGCGGCGCAGGCAGGGATAGTGCGTGAAGCCCTTCAGCGGGGCATACGTCAGTCCGCCGAGCGCCTCGCCGAGCGCAGGCAGTTCGTGGTAGACCAACTGGTCCAGCAGGGCATTCGTCTTGGTCGCCACGCCCACGGCGATGTTGTTGGCACGTGCGACCAAGGCGGCCGGCACCAGGTAGGCCATAGACTTTCCCACGCCCGTGCCCGCCTCCACCATGAGGTTCTCGGAGGCGGCGAAGGAGGCGCGCACGGACTCGGCCATGACGGCCTGCTCCACGCGTGGCTCGAAGTCCGGGTACAAGCTCCCCACCAGGCCCGTGAGTTCGAAGGCCTGGGCTACCTCGTCGGCCGTCGGGAACGTCAGCCCCCGCAGCGGGTCGGCCGCAAGGACGTCTGCATCCGGCTTCGGCTTGTGTTCGATGGCACCCACGCGCTCCTTGCGCAGCGCGCGCAACGAGAACGGCCGCAGTTCGGGGAAAAGCCCGGCATCTTCTGGCTCGCCGGCCGCCATTGCCTCCGTCGTGCTTTTGGCCGCGAGCAAAGATGCTTCCGACGATACGCCTAAGTCACAGTCGGCGACCTGCGTTTCGGCGAAATGCTCGAACACGATGGAGGTTGGCCATTGCTCTCGTGGCGCCATGCGGGCGATCTCGCGCACGAGCGGCGCCGGCATGGCGTGCACGGCTGCCAGCAGGATGCGGAACAGGCTGCACGTCGCCGCCACGTCGGCGTCGGCGCGGTGCGTGGACGGCGGTAGACCGAACGCGCGCACCAGGTCGAGCAGACGGTGCGATTTCATGCGCGGCAAAGATATGCGCGCCAGGTCGAGCGAGTCGATCCACGTGTTTTCCAGCAGCGGGTAGCCGCTCGGATGCTTCGTCGTGAAGTTGCGGTCGAATTCTGCGTTGTGTGCGACCAGTTTCGCGTCGCCCACGAACGCGACCAGCTCCGCCAACGCCTCTTCGGGGCGCGGGGCATCGGCCACGTCCTCGTCGTGGATGTCGGTGAGATGCACCACGTCTTCGGGGATGGGTTTCCCTGGGTTGACGAAGGTGATGAACCAGTCGGTTATTTCGCCGCGCTCCATGCGCGCGGCGGCTATCTGTGTCAGTTCGTCGTGATTGAGCGAGAAACCCGTCGTTTCGGTGTCGATGACGACGATGTTGCGATCCAGATCCCCATAGTCGGACTGCGCTGCCGCTTCTGGAAGGGACGCATACCGCGCGCGTATGGCCAACGGCGTCCCGTCGCTTATGAAATTCTGCAGAGCTTCGTGTTCAGAGGCATTGTGCGTTTTCATACCGTGCAGCCTATCATCTATTATGGAATCGCACAAATCGAAAACATGGCTTATTCATGGCGAGCATCGAAACCATCCCCTACAATGATTCGGCGGGGCAGGACGGAAGAGCGACGAACGCCCAAGCGCAGGCTGCAGTCGTCAGGAACAGGCACGGTCGGCGAGAATGCACGCGACGAAAGAGGAAGACACGTTCATGGACCAGTATTTCGGCACCTACCATCGCTTCGAAACCCCTTCCAAGAAGGACGCTGCCCTCTTGTTGGGAGCGGACAACCTGGTCGGCGATAAATACGACATAGAATTCGTCACGGAAAGCGGCCAGCGCGCTGCCTGGCTGAGGAACCGGTTCGGCGCGAAGATCGGATTCTTCGACGCCGACTTCTCGCGGCAGCTGAGCGTCATCGTCGCCCGCGGTTGGACCGTGCAGGCGGTGCTTTCCTTCGTGGCCTACACCGACCGGCCTGCTCCCGGCCGCTACTGGGGCGAAGTGGCCGTCATCTGCTTCGATCCCGCGCTGGAAGACGCATTCGGCCCGTTTGTGGACAACCTTTCCCGCCGCCTTGCCGACGGCGTGCGCCCCGAGGTCGAACTGGGAGAACAGGGCGTGGCCAAGGTCGTCGAGAGCAAGGGGTCGTGGGCGCCCGCCAAACACGTCCCCTTCCCCGAGAAAGAGACCGGCACCGCCATCATGAAAAGTCGGCGCAAGATGTCGGAAAAGCTCATCGAGCAGGGCCGCAAGGGAAACAAGGGCTGCTATGCGGTCAGTTGGGCGTTCTTGCTGCTTTTGGTGATGGCCGTGCTGTTCGGCCTGAAGTCCTGCGGCGTGTTCTAAGGGAAGGCTGGGCCGCAGGATCGTTTTCCACGGGCAATCCTGGTCACGGTGCGGGTGCACAACCCCACCCGGCACCACCGGTCGAAAAGGCTACGCCTGAACCTGCTTCGCGCTCCTGCTCCGTCCGCGCTCCTGCAGTCGCCCGGGTTACTTCTCCAACGCGTAGCCGATCAGGAGTTTGCACAATTCTGCGAACGATATGCCCGCCGCACGGGCCGCATCGGGCAGAAGCGACGTTCCCGTCATACCGGGAATGGTGTTCGTTTCCAGAATCCAGCACGTTCCTTCCTCGTCGAGGATGAAGTCGGACCGCGAGACGCCGGCACATTCCAACGCCTGGTGGGCGCGTACGGCCATGTCCTGCACCTGCGCGGTCACAGCTTCGGACAGCGGCGCCGGGCACAGATGCTGGGATCCGCCGGGAGCGTATTTGGACTCGTAGTCGTAGAACACACCCTGAGGAACGATCTCGATGATGGGAAGGGCTTGCGGGTCTTCGTTGCCGATGACGGCCACAGTCAGTTCCGTTCCTGAAACGAAGCGCTCCACCAGCACCTCGTCGTCATAGGCAAACACCTGTTCAAGCGCCTGGCTCACAGCATCGGAACCTTCCACGATAAAGACGCCGAGGGCGCTTCCTTCCGCAGCCGGCTTCACCACGCACCGCTCTCCCAGTTCGGCAACCAGATCGTCGGCAGACCGCTCATCCTTGTCCCTGAGCGTCACCGAAGGCGGCGTGGCCAGCCCTGCAGCCTCGTAGAACACTTTCGCCTTGGACTTGTCCATGGCAAGGGCGCTCGACCACACGCCTGATCCGATATAAGGAAGGCGGATAACCTCCAAAAGGCCTTGGAGCGCTCCGTCTTCGCCACCACGGCCATGCAGGCAGAGGAAGGCCACGTCGAAATCGCCGTCGATGAGCCGTTTCAGATCCTCCTTGTCTGCCGGATCCAGCTGCGTGACCGGGAATCCCGCTTCCTCGAGGGCTTCACGGGCGCCTTCGCCCGAAGCGAGCGACACGTCGCGTTCCCCGCTTGTTCCACCGGCTAGAAGCGCCACCCGACAATTTTGAGGAATCAAGGATTCGAACATGGTGCCCACTTTCCAATCGTTTCCGGCCATCAGCCCGACCAGTATAGCAAAACACGTCGCCCGTGGCGGAGTTCTCAAACGCTCGTCATGCACGTTGCACAGCGCAGCGCCTTCCCCTGTCTTATTCTCCGTTTCCCAGCGCTTTGCGCCGGAACACGGTCCTCTTCGCGTATAATGCAGACCATGACACGATCAATAAAAGCATGCTCTCTCGGACAGCTGGAACAGCTGATGGCCGAGTTCGGGCAACCAAAGTTCAGAGCGGCGCAATTGGCCCAGTGGCTCTACGTGCATCACGTGAATTCCTATGACCAGATGACGAACCTCTCCCTTTCGCTGCGCAGCAAGTTGACAGAGGCGTATCCCCTGTCCGTTCCCTCCATCGTCGACAAGCAGGTATCGCACGATGGTACGAGGAAGTACGTGCTGGAATGCGAAGACGGAAAGCGGGTTGAAACGGTCGCAATGCCTTCCGGTAGCCAAGCGCCGGATGATGTGCGCGAACGGCTGACGGTGTGTTTCTCCACCCAGGTAGGATGCGCCATGCAATGTGCGTTCTGTGAGACAGGCCATGAAGGATTCTCTCGCAATCTTTCGGTTGGGGAAATGGTCGACCAGATTCTGATAGCCCAAGAAGACATGGGACAACGGGTGAGCAATGTCGTCGCCATGGGGCAAGGAGAACCTTTTCTCAACTACGACAACACGTTGGCTGCGTTGCGCATCCTCAACCATGCCAAGCTCCTGAAGATCGGTGCTCGCCGCATCACGGTTTCCACTTGCGGCATCATTCCGGGAATCAATCGGTTTGCGAACGAGCCTGAGCAATTCACGCTGGCGGTTTCGCTCCATGCCGCCCGACAGAGCGTGCGCGACGTGCTCATGCCCCAGATGACGAACCAGCCTCTCTCGCGATTGAGGAAGGCCTTGCAACAGTACCTGGAGAAGACCGACAGACGCATCACGCTGGAATACTTGCTTATCGACGGTATCAACGACAGTGAAGAAGACCTTGCGGCATTGATCGACTTCTGCAGCGGATTGTTGGTTCACATCAATCTGTTGCCCATGAATGCCGTTGCGTCTTCCTGCCTGCAACCGAGTCCGCCAAGCACCGTCTTCCAATGGAGGGAAGAGCTCGAACGCAAGCATATCGAAACCACCTTGCGTAAATCGCGCGGCGCGGACATTGCGGGTGCATGCGGCCAATTGAAGAACGCCGTGGCCCGATAATCACGGTGATTGTTTCACGTGAAACAATCAAGGCACGATCGATTTATGATGAAAGGCCCCTTCGAGGGGCCTTTCCTTTTTCTGAGTCGCTCGAGAATGCCGTACACGGACACCTGCTCTGTTGCTGGCTCGCAGTTGCTGCTTTCCGTCTTTCCAAGAAGGCCAAGCAGGAATTTCTGATCTTCACGCATGGTCTTTAAGACGTCGCGTACCCCTCCGAAATGTCGCTTCCTAAGCCAGGTTCGGACAAAGAATCATAAAACCAGGCCTTCCGTGCACGATATCAGCGAGAGCAGCGCTAACGGATACATCTGTTAGGAAGCCGAGGTAATCAATTCTTCGAACAAACGTTCTAGATCTGATTCGTCTTTGAACTCGATCTCAATCTTGTTCTTGCCCTTGGACGATTTGACCCTCACGTTCGTATTCAACACCTCGCGCAGCGCCTTCGCCACCGTTTTGAACGATTGGGGAACCGGTTGGCGGCTGCTGGTACCCTCGCCTTCCTTCTTGCCGGAGAGCAGACGTGCCAACGCCTCTGCCTCGCGGACGCTCAGCTTGTCCTCAACCAACTTCTCCGTGAGCTTGAGGCGCCCTTCCTTCGTCGGTATCGACAGAATAGCGCGCGCATGACCGGCCGTGATCTTTTCTTCGAAGAGCAGTTGCTGCGCCTCTTCTGGAAGTTCCAACAGACGCAAGGCGTTCGCAACCGTCGAACGTCCCTTCGACATGGCCTGCGCGACTTCCGATTGCGTCATGTTGCGTCGCTCCATCAAGCGACGGTAACCATAGGCTTCCTCGATGGGATTCAAATCGGACCGCTGCACGTTTTCGACCAGCGCCAACTCGAGAGCCTTGTCGTCATCGGCTTCCTTGATGCGGATCGGCACCGTCTTCAAGCCAATCAGCTTGCAAGCCTGCCACCGGCGCTCGCCGGCAATGATCTGGTAGGAGTTCTTCGCGACCATACGAACAAGAATGGGCTGCAATACCCCGTCCTTCTCGATGGAAGCCCCCAGCTCCTCGATCTCCTCCTTTTTGAAGTTCGTCCGAGGCTGATCAGGATTCGGAGACACGTAGTCGATGGGCACCTCGTCAAGCTTCCGCTCAACGATGCCCTTTATCTGCACGTTCTCTTCGACGAACAGTTCTTCGTCGTCGTTTTGAACGTCCTTGACCTCTTGCGGGGCTTCGTGCGACTCGGGAGCAGACTGAGACTCAGGTGCGCTCACGGTTTCTGCTTCTACCACGACGCGTTGCCTCACCGGCGGTTCGGGAGCGATCGGCTCCTCGTAGGCTCCCAACAACGAATTCAATCCGCGACCCAGGCCGCTTTTCGTGGATTTAGCCACGGTTAATCACTTCCTTAGCAAGATTATTGTACGATTGCGAGCCTTTTCCCGTTGGATCGTATTGGGTGATGGGCAAACCGAAACTTGGAGCCTCGGAAAGCTTGACCGTACGGGGAATCAGCGTGTTGAACACGGTTTTACCGAAGTAACGCTGCACTTCTTCGACTACCTGACGGGAAAGCGTGGTACGTCCGTCGTACATGGTCAGCAACACGCCAAAGATGTCCAGCGTCGGATTAAGGCGAGTTTTGACACGTTTCATTGAATCAAGAAGTTTTGTCACACCTTCCAGCGCATAGAACTCGCACTGAATGGGAATCAGCAGCTTGTCAGCCGCCACCAAGGCATTGACCGTCAAAAGACCCAACGACGGGGGACAGTCGATGAAGATGTAATCGTACTTGCCCCGCATGCTGCCCACTGCGTCTTTGAGTCGGTTCTCGCGAGCCATCTCGGCGACCAGCTCCACTTCGGCGCCTGCCAAGTTGATCGTGGCAGGAATAAGATCGAGACCTTCGCACACATCGGGAATGATGACGTCTTCGACGGGAACTTCGTTCAAAAGCACGTCATAGACGCAATGTTCTACTTTGCTCTTTTCGATGCCCAACCCACTCGAGGAATTCCCTTGCGGGTCAAGATCGACCAAAAGCACCTGCTTGCCCATCTCGCCCAGCGCCGCCGAAAGATTGATGGCCGTCGTGGATTTCCCGACGCCGCCTTTCTGGTTGATGATCGCCATGACCTTCGTCTGCCCCACAGCACGTTTGACGGGAGCTTTCTCGGCATACGACTTGATAGGTTTGACATCTCGACTGTCTTCGATCGCAGGAGCAACTTCGCGCTCCACGATCTCCACTTCTTCGATGTCAATCTGATCGTCTTCTTCGTACGTCTCTTGAACTTCTGGCTTGACAGTCTTCGGCTCGGTTTGTTTGTCTCGTTTAAGACTATCGAATAGTCCCACTCAAGGCCCCCTTTCATGGCTTGCGGCATAGTATAACAAACCCACGGTCGTGTCTCTCTGTGTTTCACGTGAAACATCGATGACAGAGGGCTAATAGCACCGACAAGCCAGGACTCTCTGGGAGACATGGGGGATTTTTCCTCTATCACGGGACCGTACTCCTACGATACAAGCCCACACGCCGGCTTTTGACCGAAATATCACTCTCATACGTAGCATTGGAGCAGATTCAGAAGACCCTCGATGCTCAACCTTGTACGCGGTGAGCATATCCCAGCCTACGGGGCAGAAAAGACCTACCAGTAATATAAAGGCCCTCCTATCACCAAAAACAAGAAAAATGTTTCGTACTTTGGTAGAGGGAATCGAAAAGTTTTCGTGAAACCCCAGTCCTTCTTGCACAACGGATGTTTCACGTGAAACATCCTGTAAAACCATTCTCTTCTTTGGCCTGCTAAACAATTAATCAGCTCGAACGCTTGTCTTCGTGTTCATAGCAATTGTTTCACGTGAAACAATGTCCTACGAGAGAGGTGCTCCTCTTGAAACGAGCTTCTTCAAGGCGAGCAGCAGCTTCGCTTTCGCTGTGTCATCGAGCAACAATGCTCAGCATAGCTGCTATATCCTCGGTCACCATCGCTACTTTCGACTTCTCTATCAAAAGATTTCCACCTGTCATGATGTACGAAGGCATGATCCTGACGTTGTTGTAGCGGATTTCACTTCTCCTGAGCTTATACGTAGAGATAGAAGGAACAGCGTTCTTCTTGGTCTCCTTTTTGCTAATCATGTTGAAGGCTTTCCTGGCAACGTCTCCCATAAGCATGATAACCTGCAGATTGGGAAACAATGCTATTTCTGCCTCTAAATACGGAACGCTGGTTTCAATGGTGCTTTTCTCGATGGCGTAATCTGTTTTCGGCGTCTTGACAGCATTGGTGAGGTAAACTCCCTCGCGCAAGAGATCATAGGTCGATTCCGCTTTCGCCCCTGCGTTTTTGAATAAAGAAAGAGCCGACTTGGAATAATCTGCACCTGGTTTCCCATAGAAATCCTGAGACGGATCAACCGGAACCACTTCGTTGATCATAATCGCTTTGATAGCAAAGGGATCGAGCTCAACCTCGTTCAGCTGCATTGCATCCGTCACGCCTCTGGTTGCCAGCAATTCAGTTTTGACGTTCACTCCAAAACCCTTTCACTTCGTTGAACAACGTGTTTCACGTGAAACATCAGGACTGCTTTACGTATCGTAAATCGTGAACATACTATCAAGAACCTCGTTGTCCATCATTCGTCTCTATTTCATTCTACAGCACAAGCAGGGTAGAACCGAGTCGCACGACGCCCTTACAGCAGTTATCGCGATTGCCTTAAGGTATGGCTAACCTTCGACGATTATAAGCACGTGGTGTTTCACGTGAAACATCACGGTTTGAGAGGTCGTTTCTGGGCAATGCCAGTCTTTCTTGGCAGCTTGATGGCAGGGTCCTGATATTTTTCAAAAGCAATGATGCACCGTTCAGTCTCACCATCGGACAGCGTCAATTTGCGCCGCGCCACCATCTTCATGCCAAGTTTTTCTTCAAGAGACGTCGCAAGCTGCAGTTCTTCCTCCGACACGTTCGCCTTGTAGCAGATCAAACGGCCGTCCAAGGCAAGAAGGGGAGCCGCTAATTCCATGAGCGAAGCCATTTGTGACAAAGCGCGTGCTGTCAAAACGGAGAAAGCACCCGGGCGCTCCCAAGACAACTCTTCAAGTCTTCCGTTGAAGACCTCTACCTGTTCTGACAAACCGAGTTCCTTTATGATGTCTTTGAGAATATCGGTCTTCTTGCGCACCGAGTCGATAAGGACGGTCTCGCGTTTGGTCATGATGGCGAGAGGAATGCCAGGGTAGCCACCCCCTGTTCCCATATCTCCATATAATCCCGGAGGAGCCTGCTCCACTTCGTCCAAACCTGCAAGAGAATCCTCGACATGCAGCAGCATACCTTCGTCAAAAGTATCGATTCGCGTGAGGTTCGTTGTTTCGTTTGCCTCCAGCACAAGTTCAAGATGCTTGCGTATCAACTGCTTTTCGTCCATGATTTCCTCAATCCAAACTCGCGCCTCGTTTGCCAAGACGTTTCTTCGCCAATCGTTGCCCAAAAACTTGCGTGACATTTCCGATCGCATGCGGCACTTCATCATACGATGTCAGGAACCTCGTCCTGGCGAGATCATCACTTTACCATATTGGTGTTTCGCGCTCTGAGCAATCTTTGAAATACGATTTGACGCGCCAACGTACTCGAATGTTTTCGCATTTCTTCAAGCACAAGACCGGCGTCTGAACACGGCCATGCACGTGCTATCAATTGCCGCAAAATCGTTGGTATTCGACGTCCAAACTTATCGAGTGCGCCCGCCTGAAGCAAAAACTAAATAGGTAAAACCAGGTCAGACGCCAAGTCTGTGAGAATGCACCGAAAGCTTTGCGCGACAGCGTTCAAAAAATGTCGGAAACCAGCAATTTTGCAGCATGTGGCGTGCTGATGTGCAGGATAAAGGCATGGAGGTGTACTGGCGCATGGGATGAAGACGTAAGTCATGAGAACATGCTGGTGTACAGGGTGAACGCGTGAGGCTTGAGGGCATGCTGGCGCACGGGATGGAGGGTGAAAGGATACAGGACGAAGGCGGGCGAGAGAAAAAAGTCATCCAGCAGCGCTCGTATGCCCTTGTACGTGGAGGGCCTTCAACACGGCACACTTCTTGTCCTGCTGGGCGTTGCAGATCGCGCGCTCGCCTCGCTAGCCACAACACAATCGAATGCCGAGCCCTCATCCTTTATCTCGAGCTTCGCATACACCGCCTTTACAGAGTCCTCTATGATGCGAACCTGTTCACAAACCTCCATGCTTAGCGGAAGCGCATGCACCTTCAAAACTTCGCACGGAACCTCCCTTGGTCTCATCCTACATGGCCCTGCACGCCACCCAACGTCTTGCCACCCATCATCAACAACATAAAAAACGACACCCATCAAGGGTGCCGTCATAGTATTCACTCTTGAAACAATGACTAGACAGGTATGATGACAACATGACGCGCGCTGCCTTCTCCTTCCGAAGCCGTCTCGACACGATCGTCGTCCCGAAGGGCGATATGCACCAATCGACGCTCGTACGGCGTCATGGGACGAAGCTTCACGCTGCGGTGCTGACTCGCCGCTCGATTGGCGGAAGAACGGGCGATCGACTCGAGCTTTTGACGCTGACGACTCTTGTATCCTTCGACGTCGATGACCACCGGATAGCGAAACCCGATGGTGCGCACCGTGATAGCCGAAACCAGGAACTGCAAGGCGTCAAGCGTCTTGCCGTGACGACCGATGAGTACGGCAAGATCATCACCGGTAATGTCCAGGATGAGCTCTCCATCGTCACCTTCGTATTCGTCGATAGTTACTTCTCCAACGTTGAAATACTTCAAAATGTCCTGCAATGCAGCGATGGCCGTATCGGCTATCCGGTCGAGTTCCTCATCGGACAATTCCTCTTGTTCTTCGGAATCGTCAGCATCAGCTTCTTCGACGTCCAGTATTTCGACCTCTTCTTCCAGATTTTCTTCAGCCATTTCGAATCTCCTTTAGTAGGTTACTGCTATCGAATGAATGACGAAGTGTTTCACGTGAAACAGGAACGTTAGCGCTTTTTCTTCGGACGCGGCTTCTTCACCTTGCGCGTCACGTCCACTTCGATGGGCTTGACCTCGATCGTTTCAGCAGCTTCAGCATCCTTCTTCTTCATAATGCGCAGCGAGATCTGCTGTTGGGCGACGCCGATGAGCGAAGAAGCGCCCCAGAACAACAGCACGCCTGCAGGAGAGCCCCAGCTGATCCAAAGCATGAACAAACTCATTACGCCGGACATTATCAATGTCTGCTTGCGCTGAGGGTTGTCTTTGTTTCCCATCTGCTGCAGCACCATGGGAAGGAACGTGGCGCCTGCGAAGATGATCATGAGGACCACATAGGGAACAAATGTTCCAAAACCTTGGGAAAAAGCCTGAGACGGTGTTGTGACCAGACTCGGCACCAGGTTATAGAACGCGTAGGATGTTCCTTCGGTGCGTTGCCCCATTTCGCTCAACACCTGGAACAAGGCAATGAAGATAGGCATCTGCAGAATCATCGGCAAGCAGCCAGCCAGCGGATTGAACTTTGCTTCCGCATACAGCTTTTGCATTTCCTCTTGCTGCCTCATGGGATCGTCGGCATACTTGCGCTGGATCTCCTGCATGAGGGGTTGTACTTTTTGCATCTGATACGACGACTTCGCCTGCTTGTGCATCAGCGGCGCCACGAGGATGCGGAAGATCACCGTGACGATGATGATGGCCAGACCCCAGTCGCCACAGAAGTTGTAGAAGAACTGGATGACGTCGAAGATCCAGTTCTTGATGATGTCCCACATACGTGTATTCCTTCCCTCTATACCAAAGAGACCGGAGCCCGTCTGCTCCTAAGGCACGGGATCGTACCCGTGCGGCCCTCCCGGACGACACCGAATGATGCGCTTAGCCGTCAACACGAAGCCCTTGCAAAAACCGTATCTTTTGAAAGCAATGAGTCCGTATTCCGAACAGGTAGGAATAAAACGGCAGCACGACGGAAACAAAGGCGAAATGGCAGCGCGATAGAACGTTATCGCCCACACCGCCAACGTGCTTGGCAGCCGCCTTAAAGCCTTCCACACGGTTTCCATGGCGCGACCTTCACTGCAATCCAGAACGACTCAGCGCATTTTTGCATACCGTAAGCACTTTACTATAAGTAGCCTCCGCTACGCTCGACTTCGCGAGAAATATTACCTCATAACCTTCCCACGGCCCTCCCAAATCACGGCAGAGCTCCCTCATGCGACGCTTTGCCCGGTTGCGCCATACGGCGTTGCCGAGTTTTTTCCCCGCAATAAAAGCAACACGACCACCACGGTCGTGTTGCCTTCTTGCTTCGTTTTCTTCCGTCGACGCCTGAACCCCTACGATGAACGTCAGATATGGGGTATGCACGCGTGAACCATGCGAGAACAGATCGGATATCTCTGCGCTGGATTTTATGGTATCCAACGTTCGCTCCGATTTACACGCACAGGCGCTTGCGTCCCTTAGCGCGGCGCGCAGCCAGAACGGCGCGGCCACCCTTGGTCGACATGCGAGCACGGAAGCCGTGGCACTTGGCCCGCTTGCGGGTGTTCGGTTGATAGGTGCGTTTCATATCTCTATCCCTTTCGTGTTTGCAGAGTAACTTCCAGATTATATATCACGCGAGATTCAAGTCAACGCTCCCATGAAAAAAGTTCCGTCTTTCACGAGCGGCGCAAAGGGCCGGCACCCACGAGGCGTCTTCTATTGTTTCCACCGCCCCAACAAGAACGCTTGTTCTTGATCCTCTGAAAAGAAATAAAACATTTGTCCTTAAATCCCTTGATAAAAGGCCAGTGCCAAGGAAATTCCCCTTTTAATCGGCACTTTTCCACAAAATGACGCCGGCCTCATTGTGGATAAAGTGGAAAACTTCTCATTCATTCATAAACTGAAGT
>CAJFVW010000144.1 GCA_904420575.1 uncultured Gordonibacter sp. | reverse complement strand
GAGCCCGGCCGGCGTGTACGAGTACGAGGCCGCGCACGGCACCGTGCAGCGCCACTACTACAAGCACCTCAAGGGCGAGGAAACGTCCACGAACTCCGTGGCCACCATCTTCGCGTGGACGGGCGCCCTGCGCAAGCGCGGCGAGCTGGACGGCCTGGACGAACTGGTGGCGTTCGCCGACCGTCTGGAGAAGGCCACCCTCGGCACCATCGAGGCCGGCGAGATGACGGGCGACCTCGCACGCATCACCACGCTTCCGAACCCGACGACGCTTTCCACCCGCGACTTCGTCCTGGCCATCGCGAAACGCCTCGCGTAAGCGGGCGGCGGCAGGCGCCCGCGCAGCGTAGCTGGTTGCGGGGCGTAGACGGGCGTGCGGGCGCAACGCTGCGGGTCGACGCTGCACGCAGCACGCTGCGTGCCAAAGTCGCATGGCCGCAGCGCGGGGCAAACATGGCCGCGGCGCGGGACGAGGCCGCGGCCTTGCTACGAGTGACAGGCGTCGCATGCGAAACTGTCGGCATGGTGGCAGCTCCGGCACGATTTCGGGCTCGCCTCGACGACGTCGGAGGTTTCGTGCATCGTATGGCAGGCGGTGCAGTCGATCTGGGTATGGCCCGCGGTTTCCAGCAGCGCATGGGGGTTGATCGTGACGTTGTTGCCGTCGACGAGGGCGCGGCTGCCGACCGTCCGGGCGGCCAGGGAGGCGGCGTCGTGGCAGCGTGCGCAGGCCTCTTTCCCGATCTCTGGGCCCGTAGGCTCGGGGGCCTGCCAGGCGCTGCGGATGTCTTCGTGGGCGGCCGCCAACGCCTGGCAGGCGTCATGGCAGCCCAAACATCGCGACGGCGCGCTCGAAAAGCCCGTGCAGGCCGAGGCGGCCGCCGTCTGCGCCTCGAGGGAATGGCAGGGCGCGCACTCCTGCTCCGGATCCCAGACCCATTCATCCTGCAAGGACACCTGCTCGGCCTCTGCGATCCCGGGCATCAGCGTCGGCGCGGCGGGCGGGGACTGGCAGCTGGCCAGGCCGGCGGCGAAGCACAGACAGAGGAGCGCGCAGGTGGCCCCTGCAAGCGCCCGCGGCCTCTGTTTCCCCCTCCGCCGCATCGGTCACGCGTGCTTCTTGAAGAGGTCCTGCACGTCCTTCATGGTCCCGGCGTTGAAGCCCTCGCTGAAGGAGCTGGGGACCACGATGAGGTTGTTGCCGCCGCCTTCCTTCACGCTCTCGTTCACCATGCTGGCCATGCGGATCTGGAGCGCGATCTCGTCCTGGCGGTACAGCTCCGCCGCCCCCACGTAGAGCTCTGCGATCTGGTTCTCGATCTCCGCGAGGATCACGCGCGCGTTGCTTTCCTGCTGCGCCTGGGCCTCGCGCGACATCGCGTCCTGCAGGTCCTCCGGGATGAGGATGTTGCGGATTTCGACGGACAGGATGGAAATGCCCCAGTCGCTCGTCTTCGCATTGAGCGTTTCCCGCAGTTCGGAGTCGAGTTGCGAGCGCCGCGTGGAGATGTCGGCGAGGTTGATCCTGCCGATGGCGTCGCGCAGCGCCGTCTGTGCCGACCACGACACGGCGTTCGGGTAGTTGTCCACCTCGCACCAGGCCTTTTGAGGGCTCACCACCATCCAGAACAGTACGGCGTCGATGTCGGTGGGCACCAGGTCGGCGGTGAGCGCCTCTTCGGCCGAGAACGGCGTGACGATGATGCGCTGGTCGACGCGCAGCGCGGCCGATTCGAGGAACGGGATGGTGAAGAAGATGCCAGGCCCCTCCACCCGGTTGAAGCGTCCGAGGCGCAGAACGACCACCTTCTCCCACTGCTGCGTGACGTGCACCGTCAGAAGCGCGGTGATCAGGTAGGCGAGGGCCACGAGCACCATCCAGAAGGGCCAGCCGTGATACAGCACGATGCCCAGGGGCAGGGCCGAGGCGACGAACGCGAAGGCCTCGAAAAGCCACACGCCCGAGCGGGAGGCGAGAGGCTTCTTGGCCCGCACGGTGACGGGCAGCCGGTTCTCCCGCTTCGCCTTCTTCTTTTTCTTACCCGACACGACGGGCCCTTTCCTTTGTCGAGGCGCTCTTGGGGGCCGGATCGATAGCGACGTTGACGCCGAGGTAGTTCGCGACGATCCGGACGACTTCTTCGGCGGTCATGCCTAGCTGCAGAAGCTTGGAGGCATATTCCGCCGTGATCATGTGGGGCTCGCCCTCGAACGTGATGAACTTGGAGTCGTCCAGGTTGGCGACGTGCGACCCGCGGCCGGCCTGCACTTCGATGAGCCCGCTGCCTTCCAGGTCATGGTAGACCTTGTTCACGGTGTGGTAGTTGATGTCCAGCTGCACGGCCAGCTCCCTCACGGTGGGAAGCTGGTCGCCCGGCTTGTACGAGCCCGACATGATCAGGTAGACGAGGCGCTGCTTCAGCTGCACCCAGATGGGGATGTCGCTTTTCTTGTCGATCGTATAGGAGTCGAGCGGATCCATGGCTAGTCCCTTTCCCTTGCCGGTGAATGGTATACTATTATATTGCTTGCGAACAATCAACAGCGAGCTTTGAAGGGCCTCTTGGGAGCGCGGGCACGGTGCCAATGGGGGAGGGGAAACATGGATCGTAGGGAACCGGCGCGCTCGGTCACGCGGCGCTCCGTGCTGGCGGCGGCCTGCGTGGCTGCGGCGTCGGCGACGCTTGCCTCCTGCGCGCCGCGCGACGCGGCCGCCTCGACGGAGGATCCCTCCGAGAAGCGCGTCCAGTATGGCTTCTGGATGGACTCGAGAAACTGCGTGGGGTGCGCGTCGTGCGTGGCCGCCTGCCGGCAGGCGAGCGGCACGCCCGAGGACGGCGAAGCGCGCAGAAAGACCGTCGCGTACCGCTTCGAGCGGGGAAGGCTGAGGTTCGTCTCGCTTTCATGCATGCATTGCGCGCAACCCGCCTGCCTGGCCGCCTGCCCGGCCGGGGCCATCGGCAAGCGTGCGGACGGCATCGTGGTGGTGGACCAGGGCCGCTGCATCGGGTGCCGGTACTGCCACGAGGCCTGCCCGTTCGGGACGCCGCACTACACGCCGCAGGGCATGGACAAGTGCGACTGCTGCCTAGGCGCCGGGGTGGAGCCTGGCCGAGAGCCGTACTGCGTGCAGGCCTGCCCGGCGGACGCGCTGCATTTTGGCGAGCTCGAGGAAATGCGCCCGCAGGCGGAGGCGGCGGGTGCGACCGACCTGCTCGAGGCGCCCACGGGGCCCTCGTTCTTCCTGACGTGACCTGCGGGGAAGGCGTTCGGCGATGAGGCCCGGCAAGGAACAGCCATGATAGAACTCCAGACGGCATGGGGATGGCCCGTCGCGCTCTACCTCTTCCTCGGAGGGCTGGGCGGTGGGATGTTCCTCGCCGCGACCGTGCTGGGGTTCGTGCGGCGCAAGCGGCATCGGCGGGCGCGGGCGGTTTCTTTCTGGGCGGCCTTCGCATGCGTGGCGGTGGGGCTGCTCTCGCTGCTCGCCGAGGTCGTCCTTCCCTGCAGGGCGCTGCTCGTGTGGCAGAGCTTCAGCCATCTCTCGTCGTGGATGGCGCTGGGCGCATGGGGGGCGCTCGCGGCGCTGGTGCTGTTCTTCGCCACCGCCTTTCTGACGACGAAGAAGACGTCCCGTTTGCTCTCGATCGTGTGGGAGGCGCATCCCGGCCTGCGCGGAAAGGTGCGGACGGCCTGCTCGCTTGCGGGGCTTGCTCCGGCGCTCTTCCTGGCGTTCTACACGGGCATGCTGCTCAGGGCCGCGCCGGGGGTGCCCTTCTGGCATTCGGCGCTTTTGCCGTGCCTGTTCGTCGTGAGCGCGTTGGGGGCTGGGACGAACGCCGTCACCGCGCTCGTGGTCCTCACGGGCGGCGCCAGGAAGGTCTCGCGCCGGCGGCGCCGGATCGTCGCGGGCGTCGTCATGGGCGCCGCGGTGGCCGAAGGCGTGCTCTTGTTCCTCTTCGTGGCGACCATGCTGCAAGGCGGGTCGGGCCTGCTTCCCACGCAGCAGCTTGCCGCCCAGACTTCGGCCGAGATGCTCCTGTCCGGCGGCTGCGCCATGCCTTTCTGGGGGCTGGTGGTTGCGGGAGGGCTGGTCGCGCCGTTCGTCCTGTCGGCGTTGAGCCTTTTCGTGAGGGGCAAGGCGGGGTGGCGGATCCTCGTCTTTGGTGCCCTGCTCACCCTGGTGGGCGACTGCACGCTACGCTTCCTTTTCCTCCATGTCGGCGCGAGCGCCGACTATGTGGGACAGGCGCTTCTTGCGATCTTGTAAAAGTATATTGACATAGAACTTTATAACGATTACTATGCGGGCATCGGGTGATATATATCTATAGAACGATAGAAAAATTGGGAGCCCGATGGACGCATGGCGTCAGGAGAGGTGAAAGGGGAAGGACATGGACGTATCCAGAAGGGACCTTTTGAAGGGCGGAGCCGTCTTCGGGGCAGGTCTCGCCGTCAGTGCCGGCCTGATGGGCGCTTCCGTTCTGCCGGGCTGCGCGCCTTCGAAGGCGGCGCCGAGCGAGGCGGGCCCGACCTCGGGCGGTACCGATGCGCCGACCGGCGGATCGGGCAACCCGAACGCCGGGTACGAGACGGGCATCGACTGGCTGGGCACGCCTCCCGAGATCGCCGACGCGGACGTCACCGCCACCTTCGACGGGGACATCGTCGTGTGCGGCGGGGGGAACGCGGGCATCCAGGCAGCCTTGGCCGCGGCCGAGGGCGGCGCGAAGGTGCACGTCCTTGAAACCGCGCCCGAGAAGTTCCGGAAGGTCAAGGGCCGCGACGTGGGCCATGTCAATTCGCAGTGGCTCATCGACCAGGGGTTCGGCCCCTATGACGAAGGCGAGATCGTCGACGAGTTCATGCACCGCTGCGCGGGCAGGAACAACGCCGAGATGATCAAGCGCTTCGTCTACAACTCCGGAGAGACCTTCGACCACATGATCAGCCTGGTCAACTGGCCGGACGACCGCATCAAGCCGGTCACCCGGTCGAATCCGGACGTCAGCCCCACGGATCCCAGCTCCATGTACGTCCCGCAGGCCGCGGGGGTCTTGGACGGCCCGGTGGAGTACCCGGTGACCCAGGGCGGGTTCAAGTCCTGGGCGTCCACGGCTTCCGTGGTGGGGGAGATCAGCCACGTCATCGGCGACGAGTCGGGCATCGATTCTAACGACTACTCCCGCTTCGACGAGATCCAGCAGTTCTCCATCCTGAAGAGCCAGGAGCTGGTGGCCGAGTGGCACTACGAGCAGCGTGCCCGCGTCCTCATCACCGACGACTCCGGCGCCGTCGTCGGCGTGTATGCCGAGAACGAGGACGGGACCTACACGCGCTACAACGCCAAGACGGGCGTCATCCTGTGCACGGGCGACTTCGGCGGGAACGTCGAGATGTCCTGGGCGCTGCTCGCCGAGATCGCCGAATGCGCGGCGCGTGCCGGCAAGGGACCCGAAAACATCCGCGCCGAAAGCATGTGCGAGGGCGACGGGCACAAGATGGCCTGCTGGATCGGCGGCGAGATCGAGCCGCTTCCGCGCCCCATCCTCAACTACTACTGGACAGGCGCCCCGTGGGGCACGGTGCCCTATCTCTGGCTCAACAGCGAGGGCAAGCGCTTCATGAACGAGGCCGCCACGACGCTCGCCTGGCCGAACGGCCTCAGGCAGCCCCTCGGTCCCATCTGCACCATCTCCGACAGCAAATGGTTCGACGTCATGAAGAAGGGCGGCATCGACCTGGGCGCTCCCAACGCCGGCCGGCAGGACTACATCCTGGAGCTCAAGGAAGACGTCGACAACGTGCCGCTGGGCGACCCGAACGGCGGCAGGTGCCGCGACAGCGTGGAGTGCGAGCGCCAGCCGCACATCGTCTACAAGGCGGACACCATCGAAGAGCTCTGCGGCTTCATGGGCTTTTCCGACGAGGCGATAAAGGAAGCGGTCGCCTCCGTCGAGCGCTACAACGAGCTGTGCCGGCAGGGGCGCGACACGGACTTCGACAAGGACGAGAAGTTCCTGTCCCCCATCGACGAGCCTCCCTACATCGGCTCCTTCTTCGAGAACGAGCGCTGGAGCGGCATCGGCCTGGTGTGCTTCGCCGGCCTGCTCACCGACAGCCATCTCCAGGTCCTGGACGGCGAAGGGAAGAGGATCCCCGGCCTTTGGGCGGCGGGGAACTGCCTGGGCGGGCGCTACGGCGTGGGCTACGTCACCCCGATAGCGGGCAACTCGATCGGCATGGCGATCACCCATGGCCGCGTCGCGGGCAAGGTGGCCACCGGGCAGGAAGTGCGGTAGGGCGCGCGACTGCCGGAAGGGTGCCTGCAGGCACCCTTCCGGGGCTGTGCGCAGAAAGGACCGAAACGGCGCTTCGGGCTGGCATGCAGGCATGCGGCAGCCGGCGGAAGCCGTGAAAGTGAGGGAGCCGCATCGCGCGGCTCCCTCTTTTTGGTGGAATCCCGGCGCGCGCGGACGCTGTCGGCGGGAAAGCGCTATACTAAGGCGAACAAGCGTTCCGGTATTTGGGATACGAGCGGAGAAGGGAGGCGGCGGCGTGGGCGACGGGCGCACGTACCTGTGCATCGACCTGAAGAGCTTCTACGCGAGCGTGGAATGCGCCGACCGCGGGCTCGACCCGTTCACGACGAACCTCGTGGTGGCCGATCCCGACCGCACCGAGAAGACCATCTGCCTGGCTGTCTCGCCGGCCTTGAAGGCGCTCGGGCTGCCGGGGCGTTGCCGCGTGTTCGAGATACCCGAGGGTGTGGACTACGTCATGGCGCGCCCGCGCATGCGGCGCTACATGGACGTGTCGGCCGACATCTATTCCGTCTACCTGCGCTACGTGTCGCCCGAGGACATCCACCCGTACTCCATCGACGAGTGCTTCATCGACGCGACGCCGTACCTCTCGCTTTACCAGGTGGACGCCAGGGGGTTCGCGGTCATGCTCATGAACGCGGTGCTGGCCGAGACGGGCGTGTGCGCCACGGCCGGCATCGGGCCGAACCTGTTTCTGGCGAAGGTGGCGCTCGACATCGCGGCGAAGCACGCCGACGACCACATCGGCTTTCTGGACCAGGCGGAATTCGAGCGCACCATCCAGACCCACCGGCCCATCACCGACATCTGGAACGTCGGACCTGGCATCGCGAAGCGCCTGGCCAAGTACGGCGTGCACGACCTGCGCGGCGTGTGCGGCCTGGACGAGGGCACGCTCTACCGCGAATTCGGCGTGAACGCCGAATATCTCATCGACCATGCCCACGGCGTGGAACCCTGCACCATCGCCGACATCCGCGCCTACGAGCCCGGGGCGCATTCGCTCATGAACGGCCAGGTGCTGCCGTGCGACTACACGCGCGAAGAGGCGCGCGACGTGCTGCGCGAGATGGTGGACCAGCTGGTGCTCGACCTGGTGGACAAGCGCCTGGTGGCGGAGTCGATCTCGCTCTATGTGGGCTACGCGAAGGGAAGCGCCGGCGGCGCGCAGGAGGCGGCGGACGCCGGCGGCGCGTCGGAGGCGGGAGAGTGGTTCGACGGCGGGCATGGCCGGCGGCTGGTCGGCGGGAGGCGCGGGTTCCCGCACACGGGCGGCACGCGCCGGCAGCCGGACCGCACGAACTCGCTTGCGAAGCTGCTGCCGCGTTTCCTTGCCCTGTACGACGAGACGACGCGCGACGACGTGCCCGTCCGGCGCATCAACATGGGCTTCGGCGGCGTCGTGCCCGAGGAATTCGCCACTCTGGACCTGTTCACCGACGAGGCGGCCGAGGCCGAGGAACGCAGGCTGCAGGAGGCGGTGCTCGCCGTGAAGGGGAAGTTCGGCAAGAACGCGCTTTTGCGCGGCACGAGCCTCAAGCAGAAGGCCACGGCGCGCGAGCGCAACGAGCAGATAGGAGGCCACCATGCCTGAGCCGCGCGACCGTGATCGGAGCGGACGGCTGTCCGCCGGCGATGCCGCCTGTACCGCGCGTCCGTACCAGGTCCCCGGCGGGCAGCGCGCCGGCGCCGCCGCGCGTCGGGGCCGCGCCGACGGCGGGCGCCGCGCCGACCGCGCCCAGCAGTTCATGCCGTTCGCCGCGCTCCGGGGCTACTACGACCTCATCCGCGAGCGCGAGCGCGTCGTGGAGCCGAAGCGCGCGCTTTCCGAGGAAGACGAGCTCGCGCTTTCGCGCGCGTTCGCGCGCCTCGAGCGGCGGCGCATGGCGCGGGTGGTCTATCACGACGGCGAGGGCTACGTCACCCTGCACGGCATGGTGACCGACATCGACGAGGCCGGGCGCACGCTCACCGTCGTGCGCACGCGGATCCCCTTCGACGACATCCTCGAGGTGCAGGCGGAAGGCGGGAGCGCGGATTCCGCCGCCGGCGTTGACGGAATCGCGGAAGCGTCAACGTGCGACTGACAGGCCGTCAAAAGAGGAGTATCATGTTCTGATCTTTTGAGACGGCGAACGGGGAAGGGAAGTTTCGGCGGCATGGGCAACGTATGGCGGGTGTTCAAGCGCGACGTACTGCGCTTGCTCAAGGTGCCGCCGGCGCTGGTCGTCGTCGTGGCCCTGCTGGTGCTGCCGTCGGTCTACACCTGGTACAACGTCGTCGGGTTCTGGAACCCCTACGACAACACGGGGAACCTGCGCGTCTGCGTGGTCAACCAGGACGTGGGCGGGTCGAGCGATTTGACCGGCGAGCTGCACGTGGGCAACATGATCGTGGACGAGCTGCACGAGAACAGCCAGCTCGACTGGACGTTCACCGACTACGAGACCGCCATGGCCCAGCTGCAGTCGGGCGAAAGCTACGCGGCGTTCGTCATCCCCCCCGATTTCACCGAGCGTCTGCTGTCCCTCACCACGGGCGACTTCGTGCAGCCCAAGATCGAATACCACGTCAACGAGAAGACCGGCCCCGTGGCGCCCAAGATCACCGACACGGGCGCGTCCACCCTCGACGAGACCATCAACTCCGCGTTCGTGTCCACGGTCAGCGACGTCGCCGCAGACGCCATCGACCAGGCGATCGGCGATTCGCGCGACGCGCTGGACGCCTCGAAGTCGCGCGCGGTCGCCCAGATCGCCGAGACGGCGCAGGCGGTGGGCGGCGCCCGCACGTCGCTTGCGGACATCGTGGCGGCCACCGACCAGGCGCAGGGCAAGGCGTCAGACGCGAAGGGCGCGCTCGGGCGGGCGCGCGAGAACATCGAGAGCGCCAGCGACGCGCTGGCGGCCGTGTCCGGGCTGACCTCGCAGCTGCAGGACGAGCTCACGCGCTTCGCCGCGGCCGCCATGCCGGCCGTGAGCGACGGCGTGACCTCCGTGTCGGAGGCGTCCACGAAGGCGCACGAGGCCATCGGCTCCCTGACCACCGCCGCCGGCGAGGCGCAGGCGAGCATCGGCGCGTCGCTCGCGCAGGGGCAGGCCGTCGTCGACGAGAACCGTGCGCTCGCCGCGTACCTGCGCGACACGGCGGCGTCGCTTCCCGACGACGACGCGAGCAAGGCGTCGCTCCTTGCGCTTGCCGACGAGTTGGAAACCAGCGCCGACGAAGCACAGCAGACGATCGACGGCCTTACGCAGCTGAACGGCCAGGCAGGAGAGCTGTCCCAATCGGTGTCGCAGGCGGGAGACACGCTCGACGCCGCCGTGCAGACCGCCGCCCAGCAGGCGCAGGCGTACTCCGACAACCTGTTCGGCACCACGGTGCCCGCGATCAACCAAAGCCTGTCCCAGCTGTCGGCGACGGCCGCGTCCTTGAGCGGCGCCGTGTCGAACCAGGAGCTGCTGATCGACCAGACTTCGCTCGTGCTGGACAAGCTGTCCTCCACGCTTTCCACAGCGAAAGAAGCGCTCGGGCAGACCGACGGCCTTCTGGAAAGCCTGGAACAGGGCCTGGACACCGTGCATACCGACGTCGTGGCCCTGGGCGAGTCCGACGCCTTCGTGCAGGCGTTCGGCGAGGACGGCCTGGACGCGGCCAAGATAGCCGACTTCATGGGGTCGCCGACGGAATTGGTTACCGAGCCCCTCTACGAGCTGAACGCCTACGGCTCGGCCATGGCGCCGCTGTTCATGAACCTCACGTTCTGGATCGGCGCCTTCATGCTGCTCGTCATCATGAAACAGGAGGTGGACGGCGAGGGCATCCGCAACCTCACCGTCACGCAGCGCTACCTGGGCCGCTTCGCGCTCCTGGCGGCGCTGGCCGTCCTGCAGGCGGTGGTCTGCTGCGCAGGCGTGCTGCTCATCGGCGTGCAGGCCGCCAACGCGCCGGCGCTGTTCTTCGCCGCGGCCGTGGCCTCGCTCGCGTACCTGAGCATCATCTACGCGCTGTCGGTCACGCTGCAGCACATCGGCAAGGGCCTCTGCATCGTGCTCGTGTTCGCGCAGATACCTGGCGCGACGGGGCTGTATCCCATCGAGATGACGGCGGGCTTCTTCCAGGCCGTCTATCCCTACCTGCCGTTCACGTACGGCATCGCGGCCATGCGCGAGGCCATCTGCGGCCTGTACGGCACCCAGTACCTCGACGCGCTGGGCGCCCTCGCCGTGTTCTTCGCGGTGTTCATGGCGCTGGGCATCCTGGTGCGGCCGCTCATGGCCAACGTCAATCGCATGGTGGCCGGGCAGGTGCGCCAAAGCGGCCTATTCAACGGCGAGGACGTGGAGATCCCCGCGCGGCCCTACCGGTTCTCCCAGCTGTTCCGGGCGCTCACGGGCAAGGACGAGTACCGCGAGGAGCTGCTGCGCCGCTCCGAGCGCTTCGCGCGCTGGTACCCGCGCCTCATCCGCGGCTCGGTGGCTCTGGGGCTTGCCGTGCCCGTGGCGCTGGCCGCCCTCTTCGCGCTCACGCCCACCGAGAAGGTGTGGCTGCTCACGGCCTGGCTCGTGTGGCTGGTGGCCGTCTTCGTGTTCCTGGTGGTGGTGGAGAGCCTGCGCGCCAGTTTCGAGCGCCAGCTGCGGCTGGACGCCATGTCCGACGAAGGACTGCTGGAACTGGGCGCCGCGCGCAACGAGATGGAGCGCGCCGGCGACGACCCCCAGGACGCCGAAGGGGGCGATGGCCGTGCGTAACGTCGCGCGCATCGTCAGGAGCGACGTCAAGAGCCTGTTCGCCAACGTCATGAGCATCATCATCGCCGTCGGGCTGGTGGTCATGCCGTCCATTTTCACATGGTACAACGTCATCGCCTGCTGGAACGTGTTCGACAACACGGGCAACCTCACCGTGGCCGTGGCGAACGTGGACGACGGCTACGAGAGCGACCTCGTGCCGCTGCGCGTCAACGTCGGCGAGCAGGTGGTGTCCGCGCTGCGCGCCAACGACCAGATAGACTGGACGTTCACCACCGAGGAAGACGCCGTCGACGGGGCGCGGTCGGGGCGCTATTACGCCGCCGTGGTCATCCCGCACGAGTTCAGCCGTGACATGCTCACGTTCTATTCGGAGGACGTCCAGCACGCCAAGATCGTCTACTACACGAACGAGAAGAAGAGCGCCATCGCGCCCAAGATCACCGACCAAGGTGCGGACACCGTGTCCTACCAGGTGAACCAGGTTTTCGCGGAAACGCTCTCCGAGGTTGCCCTCAGCCTGGCCGAATCCCTGGCGAACTACGCCGAAGAGTCCGGTGCGGACGGCCGCATCGCGGACTTGGCTGGGCACGTGCGCACCATGGGCGACGAAGTGGACCGGATGGCGTCCGTGCTGGGCCTGTACGCATCGCTCGCCGACGCGTCGCAAGGTCTCATCGCCGACTCGGCAGGCCTGGTTGACGCGGCCCAGGGCCAGATAGACGGCGTGGGCAAGACGGCTTCGCAGGGCGCTTCGGCGGCTGCCTCGATGGTGGACGTGCTGAAGGGATCGGTGGACGACCTCTCCCGCGCGCTCAAGGACGGCAGCCAAGGCTTCGATGCGGTGGCCGACGCCGCCGACGACCTGTTCGACGCTGCGTCTTCCGGATCGGCGGAGGCCGTTGCGCAGATGCGCGCCCAGGCGGACACCCTCGATGCGCAGATCGGGCGTTACCGCAGCTTGGCGGACGAGCTGGCCGCGTTGCGCGACCAGCTGCCCGAGGACTACCGCCCGGCGCTCGACGCTGTGGTCGCCCGCATGAACGCCGTGGCCGGCCTCATGGAAGGCGTGCGCGACAACCTGCGCAGCGGCGCTGACAAGCTGGAGGCGGGGAGCGCCGACGCCGACGCCGAGCGCCAGGCGATCAGGGACCTGGCGGCCCGCGCGAAGCAGGACGCCGCCGACCTGCAGAACGAGTTCGACACGAACCTGCGCCCGGACCTGGAGCAGATCGCCGACGACGTGGCGCGTCTGGCCGACAACGTAGGCGTCGGCCTGGACAACCTGCGCGCGTCGGGCGCGGGGCTGTCCGACTCCGCCGGGTCGGCCGCCGACCTGCTGGGCACGGCGAGCGACAAGATCGAGGGGGCGGTGGAGAAGCTGCGCGGCGCCGCAAAGGGCCTGCGCACGCTGGCGGACGACATCGACCAGGCGCTCGCGACCGGCGACATGGGCATGTTGCGGCAGGTGTTGGGCTCCGACACGCAAGTGCTGTCCAAGGCGCTGGCAGCGCCGGTGGGCCTGGAGCGCGTCGCGGTGTTCCCCGTGGAGAACTTCGGCTCGGCCATGGCGCCGCTCTACACGACGCTCGCGCTGTTCATCGGGTCGCTGCTCATCCTGGTGGCCTTGAAGCCCACGGTGTCGGCGCGCACGCGGGAGGCTCTGCACGACCCGAAGCCACGCGAGCTGTTCCTGGGCCGCTTCGGCGTCATGGCGGTGCTGTCGCTGGCGCAGACCACGCTCATGGGGCTGGGCAACCTGCTGTTCCTGCAGGTGCAGGTGGCCCACCCGCTGCTTTTCATGGCTTGCTTCTGGTTCGCTGGCCTGGTGTTCACGTTCATGATCTACGCGCTGGTGGCCGCCTTCGCCAACCTGGGCAAGGCCGTGGCCGTGCTGCTGCTGATCGTGCAGGTGACGGGGTGCGGCGGGTCGTTCCCGCTGCAGCTGTTGCCGCCGTTCATCCAGGGTCTGAGCCCGTGGCTTCCGGCCACGCACGTGGTGAACGCCATGCGGGCCGCCATGTTCGGCACCTACCTCAACGACTTTTGGGTGGAGATGGGGCTGCTCGCGCTGTTCCTGGTGCCCGCCGCCATCATCGGGCTGGCGTTGCGCAAGCCGCTGGCCAAGCTCATGAACTGGTACGTGGAACAGGTGGAGTCCTCCAAGCTGGTGGGGTAGCGGGCGGGCAACCCTTCGTCAAAAGGCGGTATACGCTTTGCGCGGCAAACGGAGCCGCGGCCTTCGCGGGCGCTATCGTTCGTCTCGACCTTCAAGGAACGGACGAAAGGGTAGGCTATGACTTCCATTTGGGCGGCGACGGCAGGGCCGGAGCCCGGCCCCACCAAGACCCTGGATCGCGACGTGACCACCGACGTGCTGGTGATAGGCGGCGGCATGGCAGGCATGCTGTGCGCCTACATGCTGACGCAGGCGGGCTGCCCGTGCGTGGTGGCCGAGGCGAAGCGCGTGGGATCGGGCGTCACGCAGAACACGACGGCCAAGGTGACCGCGCAGCACGGCCTCATCTACGACCAGATCATCAAGCGGGAGGGCACCGAGAAGGCGCGGCGGTACTACGAGGCGAACCAGGCCGCCGTCGAAGGGCTCCGCGAGCTTGCCCGCGCCGTCCCTTGCGACTTCGAGGACCGAACGGCCTACGTGTACGCCGAGGGCACGCCGGAGAACCTGGAGCGCGAGCTTTCCGCCTACGAGCGGCTGGGCATTCCGCACCAGGTGATTTCCGAGGCGCCGGTGCCGGTGGCCAACAGAGGCGCCCTAGGCATGGAAGGGCAGGCGCAGTTCAATCCCCTCAAGCTATTGTACGGGCTCATGCCGGCGGTCGACGTGTACGAGCACGCCTTCGTCACCGGCGTGGACGGGAACACGGCGCACACGGACCATGGCTCCATCACGGCCGATCACGTCGTCTTCGCGACGCATTACCCCTTGGTGAACATTCCCGGCCTCTACTTCATGAAGCTGCATCAGGAGCGGTCCTACGCGCTCGCCCTGCAGGGCGTTCCCCCGGTGGACGGCATGTACATCGGGGAGGGCGGGGGCTTCTCGTTCCGCACCTATCAGGACTACCTGCTGATAGGCGGCGGGGGGCACCGCACGGGGCAAGGGCCGACGCCCGACGAGGGCTACGCCAAGATCCGGCGCTTCGTGGGCCAGACGTACGAGCAGCCTGCCGAGCGCTACGCCTGGGCGACGCAGGACTGCATGAGCCTGGACAAGATGCCCTACATCGGCGTGCATCGGGCGGCGAACCCGCGCTGGTACGTCGCCACGGGCTTCAGCAAGTGGGGCATGACCGGGTCGTTCGTGGCTGCACAGGCCATCGCCGATTTGATCCTGCGGGGAGAAAGCGCCGTGGAGGACCTGTTCTCGCCCCGGCGCTCCATGCTGCACCCGAGCCTGTTCTCGAACCTAGGCGTTTCGGCCGTGGACCTGGTGAAGCCGGGAAAGCGCTGTTCGCATATGGGCTGCTCGCTTGCACACAACGACGTGGAGGACAGCTGGGACTGCCCGTGCCACGGCTCGCGCTTCGACGAGGCGGGCAACGTCCTGGACGGGCCTGCGACCAAGCCGATCGACGTCGGGGATGCCGGCAAGCACGCCGGCGGACGCACCGGGCAGGTAGGAAGGCGAGGCCGGCGCGCGGGGCCGTGCGGGTGGCGGCACGCGGCACCCGGGCGTGGGCCCGCGCAGGCAAGCCGCCGGTTGGCGCGCAGGCGCACGGTGCTTCCCCCTACGCCTTCCCTTTCACCATGGTGAGGGATATCTTGCCGCGATCCTTGTCGATGGCGGTCACCCAGACGGTGACGGTGTCGCCCACGCTCACGACCTCGCTCGGGTGGCGCACGAAGCGGTCGGCCACCTTCGATATGTGCACGAGGCCGTCCTGCTTCACGCCCACGTCCACGAACGCGCCGAAGTCCACCACGTTGCGCACGGTGCCCGTGAGCTCCATGCCCACAGTCAGGTCGTCGAAGTCGCGCACGCTGCGGCTGAACACCACCTCGGGCGCGTCGTCGCGCGGGTCGCGGCCCGGCTTTTCGAGCTCGGCGATGATGTCGGCGAGCGTCGGCGCGCCCACGCCCAGCTCGGCGGCCAGCGCGCCCATGTCGCCGAGGCGCGCGGCCAGTTCGGGCACTCCGCCGCGCGCGAGCGCTTCAGGCTTCATGCCTGCGCGCGCGAGCACGGCGCGCGCCGCATCGTAGCTTTCGGGGTGGACGCTCGTGGCGTCGAGCGGGTTCTTGCCGCCCGAGATGCGCAGGAAGCCGGCGCAGTTCTGGTACGCCTTCGCGCCGAGCTTCGGAACCTTCTTGAGCTGGCGGCGGTCGGTGAACGCGCCGTGTTCCTCGCGGTAGGCCACGATGTTTCTCGCCACGGCCGTGCTCACGCCGGCCACGTAGCCGAGCAGGCTCGGGCTGGCCGTGTTGAGGTCGACGCCCACGCGGTTCACCACGTTCTCCACCACGCCCGTGAGCGCGCGCTCGAGCGCGGCCGCATTCAGGTCGTGCTGGTACTGGCCGACGCCGATGGACTGTGGCGGGATCTTCACGAGCTCGGCCAGCGGGTCCTGCAGGCGGCGCCCCAGGCTCATCGCGCCGCGCGTGGTGACGTCGAGGTCGGGATATTCCTCGCTTGCCAGCTTGGAGGCGGAATACACCGACGCGCCCGCCTCGTTCACGATAGTGTAGCGCACGTCGGCCCCCGACTCGGCGATGAAGTCGACCACCACCTCTTCGGTCTCGCGGCTGCCCGTGCCGTTGCCGATGACGACGACGTTCGCGCGGTGTTTCCGCACGTAGCCGGCCAGCGCGCGCTTCGTGCCCGCGACGTCCGAGCGCGGCGGGGTGGGGAAGACGGTGCCGTGGTCGAGCAGCGCGCCGTACTCGTCGAGCACGGCTACCTTGCAGCCCGTGCGGTAGCCGGGGTCGAGCGCGATGACGCGCGCGCCGCGCACGGGGCGCTGCGAGAGCAGGCTTTCCGTGTTCCGGGCGAACACGCGGATGGCGTCCGCCTGCGCGCGCTCGGTGAGCTCGGCGCGCAGCTCGCGTTCGAGGGCAGGGGCGACGAGGCGCTTGTAGCCGTCGGCGACGGCGACGCGCAGCTGGTCGGCGAAGATGCTCGGGTGCCTGACCACGCGCTTTTCGAGCAGCGCGACGGCGGCGTCGGCGTCCGCACGCACGTGCACCCTGAGTTTGCCTTCCTTCTCGCCGCGGTTGATGGCGAGGATCCGGTGGTTCGGGATGCGCGTGAGCGGTTCGGCGAAGCCGTAGTACGTGTCGTAGACGGTACGCTCCTCCGGGTCGGTCGCCTCGGCGGCGAGAGAGCCTTGCCGTCGCGTGAAGGCGCGCAGCGCCGCGACGTGCTCCGCGTCGTCGGCGAGCGCTTCCGCCACGATGTCGCGGGCGCCTGCGAGCACGGTCTCGGGCGTGTCGTAGGCGCTGCCAGGCTTCGCATAGCCCGCCGCCAGCGCGCGCGGGTCGCCGTTGGTCGTCGCCTGTGCGATCATGAGCAGCGCGAGCGGTTCGAGCCCGGCGTCGCGCGCCTTCGAGGCGCGGGTGGCGCGCTTCTTCCTGTACGGTTTGTACAGGTCCTCCACGCGTTGCATGACGGTGGCTTCCTCGATCTTCGCGCGCAGGGCGTCCGTGAGCTTGCCCTGCTCGTCGATGGTGCGCAGCACGTCGGCCTTGCGCGCCTCGAGCGCGCGCAGGTAGGCCAGCCGCTCGTCCAGGTCGCGCAGCGTCACGTCGTCGAGGCCGCCCGTGGCCTCCTTGCGGTAGCGTGCGATGAAGGGGATCGTGTTCCCCTCGTCCACCAGCGCCACCACGGCGGCGACCTGCCTGGGCGATATCCCCAGCTCCTGGGCGATGACGTTCTCGATGTTCGGCATGGCTTTCGCTTTCGTCTTTGGTGCGTGCGATCTGTCAGATTCGCCATTATAACTGGTCGACGTTGTCAACGTGCGGCGAAAGGCTCGGTGCCGGCCCGCACAGCACATAACTGTCTCTGCGTTGCAAAACGGCTGGTAGGTCGCAACACGCACTAAAGATGGTCGGTTTTTTGTCTGCGCCTTGGGCGATCAGGCTCTCTGGTCTATCATGGGTCGAAAGGCACGTGTTCGTGCCAGGAGGAATGCATGAGGAGGTTGTCGTGGACAAACTGGAATATGTCATCAAGACTCTTTCGAGGACGAGACGCAAAGATTGGGAGAACTACGTGGTGAACGCGGTGTGGAACCGCTTGAACGACTGGGGCGTTAAGCCAGTTTCGCAGCAATACATCAGGAAAAACGGAAAAGGGTACCTCATCGACCTTTACTTTCCGCAAGTGAACATCGGTATCGAATGCGACGAGGCACACCATCTGAGATGCGAAGGGGTCGACCATCAGCGAGAGATTGATATAATAGATTATTTAGATCAGGTTTCGGAGGGGGGGGAAGGCCGATTCATATAAGGCCATCCATATTCGGAATTTCTATGCTGACACGGGAGAACGGATAGCGAATCCTATCGACTTCGAACGGCAGATAAACGCCTGCGTGGATATGGTCAGGGCGGTGGTCGCGAGGAAAAGGGCGGTCCAGGAATTCCATGAATGGACCCAACCCGTTTCTGCGGAGCAGTATTTCCTTGGGAAAGACAAGATCGACGTGGGCGACAGGATTGGTTTTCGTCGCATCTCCGATGCCTGCAACGTTCTTTTCGGCACTCGCTACAGCAGCATGCAAAGATCGTACTTCATGCCGTCAACGATGAGGGAAAGGTATGGGGACGAGTATCTTCTCTGGTTTCCCAAGTTGGCGATCGAGGGAAAGGCGGTTGCGCATGGATGGAACAACCGGTTGTCTGAAGACGGCCTGACCATCGTCCAATACAACGAGAGAGAGGACGTTCAAGGTCCGGAGGATCCGAAGAAACGCGTAACTCTCGCTCAGGTCAAAGACCCCATCACGGGTTATAGGGAATACCGTTTCTTTGGAGTGTTCGAATTTCGTGGTTTGGATGACGGAAAGGAAATCTACACCCGCTGTGACCGTTCGTTTGGGATCGTCAGGCACTGAATCGTTTCCTTGCCTGGGATTCCGCTTGGACTATACTGGTGCTTTCCGAAACGAGACGACCGAAGGAGGACGCCGTGAGGGCCTTCCTGCCGAAACGGCTGGTCTTCGTCCTTTTGGGTATCGTCGCCTTCCTGACGACGCTGTACGCGCAGCGGCATCCCGATTGGACGGAGCAGGCGTACAGCCATGTGGCGTATCCCGTGCTGTCCTCGATCGCGGGATTCCTGCCGTCGCTCGTGCGGTTTTCGGTGGCCGAATGGGTGGCGCTGCTGTTCGTGCTGTTCTGCCTGTGGTATGTCGTCCACGTCGTGCGCGCCATCGTGAAAGGCGGGCGGGCCGCCGCCATTCGCCCCGACACCGCAGGGCCATCATGCGAGGCGGCCGGGGAAGCGCCGCACGCCGCAGGGGAGCCGTGCGGCGCGGAGGTTGGCGCCGGACGGGCCGCCTCTACTCGCCCCTATGGGCGCGGCGTGATGCTGTACCGGGGCGTGGCGGGGGCGCTTGCTATCGCGTGCGTGGCTTACGCCGCGTTCACGGCGCTCTGCGGCTTGAACTACTATCGCCTTCCGTTCTCGTCGCATCTGGGATACGACGTGGAACAGTCGAGCGTCGAAGAGCTGGAGGGCCTGTGCGCCTCACTTGCGGACGGCCTGGGCCAGGCGAGGGCGGAGATAGGGGAGGGCGCCGATCTGGCGACGGGCGCAGGCGCGGACTTCGACCGCTACGCGCAGTCCGCCGTTGCGGCCACCGCCAGGCTCGCGGAACAGTATCCCGTGCTCGACCGCCCGTTCTATTCCGAGCCCAAGCCGGTGTTGGCTTCGGGACTGATGTCGGACGCGGGCATCGCGGGGATGTTCTTCCCGTTCACCATGGAGTCCAACATCAACGACGACATACCACTGTTCACGCTGCCCTCGACGATGGCGCACGAGCTTGCGCACCAGTGCGGCTTCATGCGCGAGGACGAGGCGAACTTCATTGCCTATCTGACGTGCAAGCAGTCGGACGACCCCTTGGTGCGCTACAGCGGGCTGTACCTGGCGTTCTCGCACTCGCTTTCGGCGCTTTGGCGCGTGGATCCGCAGGCGGCGTCCGCGCTGCGTGCCAGCCTGCCCGAGGCCGTGCAGCGGGACATCGAAGGCAACGCCCGCTTCTGGGCCCAGCACGAGGGGGCTGTCTCGGACGCCTCCCAGGCCATGAACGACGCCTACCTCAAAGCGAACAACCAGGCCGACGGCGTGTCCAGCTACGGCCGGATGGTGGACCTGCTGCTCGCCGAGCAACGCGCCGCCGCGTAAGCGCCTCCTGGCTTGCGGGCGGGCCGCCTTGCCGTTTGGACGCTGCGGCGCTGCGCTTCTTTCGGCCGGCATATGCATGGCGAAGCATAGACGACAAGGCTATCCGGTTTGGCCATCGGACCGAAGGCGGCCGCCGTGAAAGGCATTGGGGTGCGCTTGGTTGTCGGTCTCGTGACTGGCGGTTGGTGATACCATGTGCTCGTTGGCAAACGAACGCAAAGGAGACCGCCATGGAAAAGGAACTGTTCGATTTCGTTGCCGAGCGTGCTGGCATTCTCTCAGCTTCGGAGAACAGCAAGCAGGAGACGAAGGAAGCCGCGCTTGCATGGAAGAGCGCCGTCGAAGGAGCAGACGACGAAGTCATCGAGGCCGCCACGGACAAGCTTGTCGACTTCCTCGAAGGCCGTCCGAACACCGTCGAGGGCGTCATCGCCTTCGCGCAGGGTCCTGCTGTCGGGATGTTCGGCAAGGAAGTGGCCGATCAGATTCTTGCCGAGCAGCTCGAGCGCAAGGAGCAGGGCGAGAAGTACTGCAACTGCGACGCCTGCACCGCTGCCGTAGAGTTGCTCGAGAAGTTCGGCCGGATTTAGGCCGGGCCGTCCTTCGTGACGGCAACCCTCGCGCATCGGCAATCGCGACGCGCGAGGGTTGCCCATGCCCATCGGCCGAAAGCGCGCCGTCGCTCGGCCGATGGACGGACGACTTGCCGCTCGGTCTCGCTGACGGCCGGCATGGAAGGTCATCGGGCGGGACCGCTTGGGGCCTGCCGGCGCGTGGCCCCTCTTCAGGCAAATCAGGCAAAGGGCCCTTGGCCCCAGCAGGTCAAGAGAGAGAATCTCCCGCGGTGCGTCGCGAGGCTTGCACACCCGCACGTTGTCGTTCTTCGCGATGCGGAATCTCCCGCGAG
>CAJFVW010000143.1 GCA_904420575.1 uncultured Gordonibacter sp. | reverse complement strand
GAACTTCGGCGTGATGCTGGCGGGGCGCGTGTGCCAGGCCATGTCCACCGGCATGCTCATGCCGCTTCTGCAGACCATCGCCATGACCGGATTCCCGCCGGGCCGCCAGGCCACCGCCATGGGCGTGGCGGGCATCGCAATGGGATTCGCGCCGAACATCGGCCCCACCATCGGGGGAGCCCTGAGCTTTTCCTGGGGCTGGCGCAGCTACTTCGTCTTGCTGGTTGTCATCACGCTGGTACTGGGCGTGGCGGCGGTCGTGGCGATCAAGCCGTCTGAAGCTCCCGACAGGGCGGCGCGCCTCGATGCGACCTCGCTGACGTTTTCCACCTTGGGATTCGGCGGCGTGTTGCTGGCGTTTTCCGATGCGAGCAGCTTCTCGGTCGCAAGTCCTTTCGTGTGGGCGCCGCTTGTCTTGGGCGTGGTCTTCCTGGTGCTGTTCGTGCGCAGGCAGAACCGGGTGGACGAACCGCTCGTCAGCATGAAGATATTTTCGTCGGCGCAGTATCGGGCAGGCTTCATCGCGCAGAACCTGTTGAACGCATCGTTCATGGGCGTCACGCTGGTGCTGCCCCTGTACGTGGAGGGGCTTTGTGGGGGTACAGCGCTGGACGCGGGTATCGTGCTGCTTCCGGGCACGGTGGCGGCTCTTGTGCTGAACCCGCTGGCGGGCTTTCTGACCGACCGTGTGGGCGTGCGCCCGGTGGCGGTGGTTTCAGGCGCATTCTTGGCGACTGGTGCCGTGCTCACGGTGTTCTTGCGGGCCGACACGCCGCTGGTGACCGTCATGCTGTTCCAGGCGGTGCGTGCCATGGGCGTGTCGGGACTGGTGGGACCGTTGACCTCGTGGAGCTTGGCGAAGCTGCCGCGGCCGTTGGTGTCTGACGGGTCGTCGTTCTGCATTGCGGTGCGGCAGGCGTGCGCGTCGTTCGGCACGTCGGCCATGGTGTTCGCCATCACGGTCACGGGTGCGAGCGCCATCGGCCTGGCGAATCCGGCGTTGGCCTATCAGCTGGCCTTCGGCATCTCTGCCGTCATCGCCGTCGCCACGCTCGCCTTCATCGTGGCGAAGGTGCGCTAGGGGCGCTTGGCGTATGGCGGGGCGCCTGCGGGGCGGCGCCATCGGGCACTACGGTGCCTGCAGAACGGCGTTCCCGGCAGCACCCTCCCTCACCGGGCCGAAGGCGCGACAGGGACATCCGTTTCGCGTGCGAGGTCGGCTTTCTTCACGCCGTCGGGAAGGCCGGCCTGCGGCATGCGGAGCGTGCCCGCCTTCTCGCGACGATGCAGGTCCCACAGCATGAGGGCAGCCACCACGATGAAGGCGCAGCCTCCGACGATGCCGAAGGGACCGGGGCCCACGAAGGGGTTGCCGCCCGTTAGCGAGAAGATGATGCCGGCCTGGGCCATGGCGTTGATGGTGGAATGGCCGATGGCCGCCGCCAGGCAGCTGCCGGTACGTTCGGTGACGTACGTGAGGAAGATCCCGCAGACGACGCAGAACACGCACATGGCGGCGATGCCGGCAAACGGCCAGCCCGGATAGCCCATGCCGTAGTTGTGCCCAAGCGCGGTCAGGGGCGCATGCCACACGCCCCAGATGACGCCGGTAATCAAGAGCGTCGGCACGATGTGCAGGCGGCTTGCCATCTTCGGCACCAAATACCCTCGCCAGCCCCATTCCTCGCCGAAGGTCGGCACGATGTTGATGACGCCTCCCAGCACGACGGCGATGGCCAGGGTCAGGTACTGTGACATGCGCAGAAGCTCGGGGTCGACGGCCGGCGCGCCTTGCGCGGCCAGTGCCTGCTGGGTGGCCGCAACCAGGTAGTCCATGGAAGCCGAGAAGTCGTTCGGGAAACAGAGGAAGTACACCCCTGCCCCCACCACGATCAGCACGGACGGACCGAACCAGGCGACCAGGAACCAAGGGAACGACTGCTTGAAGCGGCGGGGCTTCAGCACGGAGTTGCGGAAGCCCTCGCGCGTGACCAGCCGCGTGACGACGACGGCCAGGGCGGGGAAGAACATGGCGCCGCCGACGGCCAGCTGCGTGAGCGTGGCGGGCAGTCCCACCAATGCCCCCGTTGCGATCGGGTACACGACGCCGAATTCGTACGCCCACGTCAAAACGAACGTGACTGCCAAGAAAACCGCAACCCTCTTCATTTCGATGCCCCTTCTTCCGTCTGCCTGGCATCCGGGTCGTCCGCCGCAAGGGCGCGCCAGACCGGCGGATGCGTCTTTGCAATGGTAACAGGTGACCGCTGGTTGTGGATCTGGATAATTGCTCCTTGCAACTCTGTTCCATCTGTTATAGCATAAATATAACAAAGAAAGAGGAAAGGATCAAGCATGAACGAGGGCGCGGCAGTGGCTCAGACGAAAGCGACGGCGGAGGCTCACGCTGGCACGTGCGACGTGACCGCGCCGGTTCTGATGGTGAAGGACGTCGTGAAGGCGTTCGGGG
>CAJFVW010000142.1 GCA_904420575.1 uncultured Gordonibacter sp. | reverse complement strand
CGCGATGCCCTCCGTCGAACAACCTGCATCGCTGCCCGACCCGCCGTCGCAAGCCGAAGGGCCTTGTGAGGCGGGCGGGCGCGACGCTGCCACCTGCCCCACCGTGCGCGCGCGGTCCATTCTCCAGAAGGTGCGCTACGACGGCGACGAATGGTTCGGCCTCGACTACAACATGAACCTCTACCGCGGCTGTGCGCACGGCTGCATCTACTGCGACAGCCGCAGCGAGTGCTACCGCATCGACGGCTTCGACCAGGTGCGCGCGAAGTTCGACGCGCTTTCCATCCTGCGACGCGAGCTGCGCAGCAGACGCGTGCGCGGCATCGTGGGCGTGGGCGCCATGTCGGACACGTACAACCCCTTCGAGTGCACGCTGCAGGTGACGCGCGGGGCGCTCGAACTCATCGAGGAGTTCGGCTTCGGGGTGTCGGTAGACACGAAAAGCACACTTGTCACGCGCGACATCGACTTGCTGCAGACCATCGGCGCGGCCGGCGGGGCCATCGCGAAGATCACCATCACCACGGCCGACGACCACCTGGCCCGCCTTATCGAACCGCACGCGCCCCTGCCGAGTGAGCGCTTCGCCGCGCTGGCCGAACTCGCGGAGGCCGGCGTGTTCTGCGGCGTCCTGTTCACGCCGACGCTGCCATGGGTGACGGACGACGACGCCACCGTGCGCGCCGTCGTGGAGGGCGCGGCGGCCGCGGGTGCGCACTTCGTCTACCACACCACCGGCGTGACCCTGCGCGACCGTCAGCGCGACCACTTCCTCGAGCGCATCGCCGCCGTCGACCCTGCGCTGCCCGCCCGCTATCGCGAAACGTACGGCGAGCGCTACTTCTGCAACTCCCCGCGCGCTGCCCAGAACCGCACCCTCTTCCGCACCCTCTGCAAGGAACACGGCCTCCTCTGGCGCATGGCCGACATCATCGCCGCCTACAAACCCGCCCACCCCCTGGGAACGCAAGCGAGCCTGTTCTGATCGGTGGTGCGCCGCAAGAAGCGCACCACCGACCGCTTGGAAACGCCCGCAATTTCGCGCAACGAACGAAGCGAAGACACAACGCCGTTCGGACAATGCCGACCTGCGAGGACGCCTTCGTTTTCCCATCCCTTTGGCTTCCGGATACGGTGTTTCCCAGCTTGCAGTTCACCGACGAGACGGCATGCCTTGCTCAGCGGCCGCGGTGTTTCTGTTTGCGTTTCTGCTGTTTGAGGGCGAAGCGGCGCTCGGATTCTTCCTGCTTCGCCTGGCGCGACGCCGCTTTGCGCTCGTCCTTGCGGGCCTCGTACCCGGCGCTCATGGCCTGCTGCGCCTTGGTGCCGATGCCCGCGCCCTCAACCTGCTTGCGCGCTTCGCGCTGGCGGCGCTTGGGGTTCGCGTGGGCGAGCGCAGCAGCTGCCGACTGCAATGCCTCGGCAGCCTGGTCGTCGGCGTAATCGAACGGGAGCGTTGCCCACCGCGCACAGACGAACGCCAGGATTTCGGTGTCGGTGGGCTCGGTGGCGCCGAACACGACGCGACAAGCCCCGTAGCGTCCGCTTTCGGCGTGCTCGCAGATGCCGACCCAAAATTGGCCGTCGTGCAGCACGGTCAGCGTTGACGGGGTGATGACCTGCATGGTTGTCCTCCTTTATGTTGGCGTCACACGAAGACTGGACAACCAAGGAGGCAGGTTACTGACGTGGCCCCCGCGCTGCGCGACAGCGGCAAAGCAAGGGCCACGCGCCCGGACTACCAACCGGGCCGTGTTTTCGTCTTCGCAAGCGCCATGATAGCACCCTAGGCCGCGCCGCTCAAACGACCTTGAGCAAAACCACTCGACCCGCCTCCGAAGAACGGCTCAACCAACCCGCGCAGAACGACTCAATCGTGGCAGGTTCCGCACTCGAACACGCTCTTCACTCGCCCGCCCTCCCTCCCGCGTACGTTCCCCTCCGCAGTTCGTATAAGCTTGCTTGCAACTTGCGGGCTTGCTGGTGCAGGTCGGCTTGGGTGGGGTTGCGGAGGCATGGCGGCATCGGGCATACTGGCGGCGTTGGCCAACCCCTGTCCACCCGAGACGCAAAGGCAGCCCCATGAACGTGACCATCACCGAGAACCCCGCGCTCGAAGACATCGAGGTCGCCGTTGCGTGCCCGCGCATCGACAAGCGCGTGCAGCGCATCGTCGCGACGCTGGGCGCGTTCGACCGCGTGATCGTCGGCTCGCGCGACGGCGCGACGTACCGCGTGTCCGCAGACGACGTGCTGTACGCCGAAACCGTGGACGGCACGACGTTCCTCTACACCAAAGAGGCCGTGTTCGAAACGCCGCTGCGCCTCTACGAATTGGAAGACAAGCTCGCCGGCACCGAGTTCGTGCGGGCGTCGAAGCAGATGCTCGTGAACTTCGACCACGTGAAAGGCATCCGGCCGTATCTGAACGCACGCCTGCAGCTTCTGCTCGACAACGACGAAGCCGCCATCGTGTCGCGCCAGTACGCCCCCGACATCAAACGAAAACTGGGACTTTGAGCCACCCCCCCCCCCGAACGCACCACGCCGCATCCCCGCCGCACGCGCCGCACGACCGATTCCAAGCCCGTCGACGCCGGCTTCCGTACCCGCAAGGAGTTCGCCATGAAAAACATCTTCATCAAAACCGCCAACGCCGCCTGTGTCATGTTCGCCGTGCTCATGGCTTGGTTCCTGGTGATGGGCTACGTCTTCGCCGGGCCGAGCTACGGCCTCAACCTCACGGCCAGTCTGTACGCGGCAGCCATTGGGCTTGCCGTCTTGCAGGCCGTCTGGTTCACCGACGCCGCATTCAAGAAACTGGCCTATCCGGCACGCATCGCCGGGTTCGGCGCGTGCGGGCTGCCGGTCATTGCGCTGTGCGCGTGGCTGGGCCAATGGATACCTCCCGAAGTCGGCGTGGACGCATGGATCGCCTTCGTCGTGATCTACCTGTTCATCCTGGTAGGCATGACGGCAGGCTACACCATCTACTTCAAGAAGACGGCCGGCAGCTACGACGACGCGCTGAAGCGCTACCGGCAGAACCGCAAGTAACGCCTGCAGCTCCAACCCACAATACCCAAAGAAAAGAGTCCCCATGAAAGAGAAGTTTGCCTTCGTTGCGAAGGTAATGGCAGCCCACGTCCTCACCTATGTGATATGCGGCATGCTGGCTATGACGTTGTTCGACTATCAAGGGTCCGTGGAGGCCATCGGCATGCGCGGCACCGACGACCTCATGGTCCAGCTCGCGCCCCTGTTCCAGATTGCGCGCGGCGTGCTGTTCGGCATCGTGCTGTGGCTGTTGCGCCCAGCCTATCTTGGACGCAGACACGGCTGGCTCGTCGTGTGGGCGACCGTCGCCATCCTGGGGATATTCAACACGCCGGCCACCTCGCCCGGCTCCATCGAGGCGCTCATCTATCTGGAGCCCACGGGCGCGCCGTGGAACACGAGCGTCGGGGGCACGCTGGAGATATTGACGCAAACGCTGCTGTTCAGCCTTGCTGCCACCTGGTGGGTGCAGCGCAAGAAGCGCACGAAGCGTTCAGCGGCGTGAGATTCAGCGAAGTGAGACATAGGCCCCGTCTCGCTGGCCGGCCCCGTCTCGCTGGCTGGCCCCGTCTCGCTGTCTCGCTCTAGAAACGTTGAGGACCTTCGGAGCGCAGCGTGCACGCAAGCGAACGCAATGTGGCAAAAATTTCCGCGATTGCGAGGTGTTACGCTAGGCTGACTTTCAGCGACCAGGGATTATGCTGGCGGCACCTTGCAAAAACCGGATAAAGCGGGCGAAAACGCCTCTGGAAGCACCGCAAAATCGAAAAATTTTGCCACCATCGCGCTGCTTTGGAGACGCCACCCGGCAGAGCCGCCGTCTCTGGACCGTGGAGCCTTCCCCAGTTGCATTCAGCCAAGCGAACCTCGTCGGGAGAGTCGTCGCTCCAAAGGAACCAACCAGGTCGGACACGCATGCCCCATGGGACACAGGCCGCACGGGGAACAAGCCTCCCATACGGCATTACGCATGCCCCATGCCGCATGGGACAAAGGCCGCACATGCCGCCGGCCGCGCGGGATGCAAGCCGCTCGTGGTATGCCGCGCGTGACGGTTACGCTACCGCTTGCCCCCGCGTCGCAAAGGCCGGCCCCCTCCATGCTATGATGCTTTCAATAATAGTAACATGTATCATTAAGGTTTCTCTGCCCCGGAAAGCCGCGGCGCGGCGCCCGCCGGAACAGGGATTCCCCGTGGAAGGACGGTCCGTATGGGCATCTACGTCATCACCGGCGCCACCAGCGGCATCGGCGCGAAGACCGCCGAGATACTGCGCTCTCGGGGCCACGAAGTCGTGAACATCGACCTCAAAGGCGGCGACATCAACGCGAACCTGGCCTCCAAGGGCGGACGGGCTGCGGCGCTCGCCGAGCTGCACGACCGCTGCCCGGACGGCATCGACGCGCTCATCTGCAATGCCGGGGTGTCGGGAGACAACGCCCCCATCCCGCTCATCATCTCGCTCAACTACTTCGGCGCCACCGAAATGGCGCGCGGGGCGTTCGACCTGCTTGAAAAGCGCCATGGCAGCTGCACGGTCATCTCCTCGAACTCCATTGCGCAAGGATCGGCGCGCATGGACGTGGTGGGCATGCTGAACAACCAGGCCGACGAAGAGCGCATCCTGGCGCTCGTGCAGGACTACGACCCCGCCGTCGCCCACACGTTCTACGCCGCCACGAAGTACGCGCTGGCCCGCTGGGCGCGCCGCATGAGCGCAGAATGGGGAGCCCGCGGCGTGCGCCTGAACGCCGTCGCGCCCGGCAACGTGCGCACGGCCATGACGGCGAACCTCTCGCCTGCCCACAAGGTGGCCATGGAGGCGCTGCCCGTGCCCACCCACTACGGCGACGACCCGCTCATGGACCCGGAAGAGGTGGCCAACGTGATCGCCTTCGTCGCGTCGCCCGAAGCACGGGGCCTCAACGGCGTCGTGCTGTTCGCCGACGGCGGCACCGACGCCCTGCTCCATTCCGAAAAGGTCTACTAGGAGGCTCCCATGATCGTCAACGAATTCGTCGCCGCTTTGCAGAACAAGGACCACGTGGCGCTCTCCCAGTGCTTCACCGAGGAATGCCGCCTGTTCGACTACTGTCCCTCGCTCGTCGGCCGCGAAAGCGCCTTCATCTATGGCAAACGCGCCATCGACATGTACTACCACAACGCGTTCGTGCTGGGAGGCTTCTCCATCATGGACCCGCGCGTGGTGGACGACCGCACCGTGAACTTCTACGCGAACTATCGCGGCACCGTCATCCACGCGCTCGCACAGATCGAGAACTGCACCGACGGCGTGTGCAGCCTGGACAACAGCCTGATCCAGGAACTGGTGATTCGGCCGGCATGACGGCAAGGCCCCTCCGTCAGCGGTGCGCGTGGCGCAGCGCGGCGATCTCCTCGCCGTAGCCTTGGAGCGTGGGGTTGGGCGTTTCCAGATAGAACGGCAGGTCGCGCAGCTTTGGATGGTTCGTGACGGCGGCGAGGGCGTCAAACCCGATCTCGCCTTCGCCGATGCGGGCATGGCGGTCCTTGTGCGAACCGCGGGCGTTCTGGGAGTCGTTGAGATGGATGGCACGCAGGCGGTCGAGGCCGAGCACGCGATCGAACTCGTCGATGACGCCGTCGAGGTCGCCCACGATGTCGTAGCCCGCATCCCACACGTGGCAGGTGTCGAGGCACACGCCCACGTGGTCGCTCAGGTCTACCTGCTCGATAATGGCCGCCAGCTGCTCGAACGTGCCGCCGATCTCGCTGCCCTTGCCCGACATGGTCTCCAGCAGAAGCGTGGTGGTCTGCACGGGGAGCAGCGACTCGTTCAAGGCCTCGGCGATCTTCGCCATGGCGGCCTCGGGCGACTGGCCGACGGCGCTGCCAGGATGCATGTTGTACATCTGATGGGGCGTCTCTTCCATGCGGCCAAGGTCCTCGGCCAGCACCATGAGCGCGAAGTCGCGCGTCTGCTGCTTGTCCGAAGCGGGGTTCAGCGTGTAGGGCGCATGCGCGAGAATGCGCGTGATGCCGTGGTCGGCCGCGAAAGCGGTGTAGGCCGAGACATCGGAGGGATCGATCTCCTTCGCACGGCCACCGCGCGGGTTGCGCGTGAAGAACTGGAACGTGTTGGCGTCAATGGACACGGCGTCCTTCGCCATGTGGAGATAGCCCTTCGCGCTCGAGAGATGGCATCCGATGGTAAACATGTGCGTGACCCTTTCCGTTCTGTCGTTGTTCGGTTTCGTCGTTGCCGCTTCGCGGCCTTTGCCCTGCGGAGGATGGCGGCGGGAGCGTCCTTTTGCGGCCTGCGAACAGCACGCTTCTTCGCGTGCCTGCGAGCCGCCCGGCACGGCCGGCCGCTGCAGTCGCGAGGACGGCGCGAAGGGCGCGGTGCCGGGCTAGGCCTGGTCGTACGCCTCGAGCACCGGGGCCAGCGACTCGACGGCGGCCATGCCCACGGCGGGCAGGCCCACGAGCACGGCGCTTGCCACCTCGTCGCGCGTGGCGCCGGCGTCCTTCGCCGACTTCGCGTGGAAGCCGAGGCCGCCCTCCCTGCCCGTGGCCGCAAGCACGGCCAGGTACGCGAGCTCCTGGGTCTTGTGGTCGAGGGCGCTCGTCTGAGCGAGCTGCATGACCATGCCGCCGTACGCCTTCGCCACCTCGGGCGCCTCTTCCATGAACAGTTCGAATCCCTGAGCCATGCGTGCTCCTTTCGTCGAACGCTCCTGCCGTGCGGTCGTCTTTCGCCTGACGGTTCCATGACGCGCCGCCCGATCGCATCAGTATAGCCGCAACGCCGCCGGTGCAAGACGCGAAGGATGAGGAAGGAGCGATTCGTCATCTGCCGAGCACCGGCCCGAAGCGCAAGCGGCAAGCGGCTCCCGTTTCTGCTACCGTGTTCTTCGCCCCCACCGACAGCACACCGAAAGAGAGGCCTTATGATACGCAAAGCAACGCAGTTCGACCTGGAAGCCGTCACGATGCTCGCCATGCGGCTCTGGCCCGAACAGGCGCGCGCCGAACTGGAGCCCGAGTTCGCCGCGCTGCTCGACGGCGACGAGGCGGCCGTCTTCCTGTTGTTCGCCGACGGGAAAGCCGCCGGGTTCGCCCACTGCCAGCTGCGCCACGACTACGTGGAGGGCACGGACTCGAGCCCCGTCGGCTACCTCGAGGGCATCTACGTGGAGGAAGCCCTCCGCCGTCGCGGGCACGCACGCGCCCTGCTCGCCGCCTGCGAGACATGGGCGGCCGGGCGCGGCTGCACCGAGTTCGCGAGCGACTGCGAACTTGGCAACGAGGCAAGCCGCGCCTTCCATCTGCACGCCGGGTTCGATGAGGCGAACCGCATCGTCTGCTTCGCGAAGAGGCTGTAGCGGAAGCCCCTGTGGGAGGCTCGCCTTCCAGGCCTCTCGGAATTCGGGGTCTTGCAGCATATATGTTGTATTCTGCAAGGGAGCATGCGCGGGCAGGACACCATGGCCGCGGCCCGCTGGTCTGCGGGCACAACGGTCCTCCAGCCCCGCTGGTCCCCCTGCACGGCGGTCCGCCGGCCCCGCTGTTCCTCCGGCACAGCGGAACCACCGGCTCAGCGAGACCACCAGCGCGCGGCATGCCGCGCGTTACGCGCGCTTCTTCCTTCGGCCGGCCTTGCCGCGCACGGTTTCCGGCTCGATGGCCCACACATCCGTGTCGGCGATCTCGCGCTCGATGGCGCCGCCGATCTCGTGCTTGTATTCCGGCAGGTACTTCATGCAGAGCGCGACGAGCGCGCGGCGCGCCTCCAGGTCTTCCTCGACGCGCCGGATGCGGCCCGTCACCATGGCCGAGCCAAAGCGGCTGGTCATGAACCCGTCCTCGTAGCATGCCTCCACGTCCACGACGGCCACCGCACTCACGCGCGCATCGCGGCGGAAGTCGTCCATCTTGTGCCCGAACGCGTTCGTCGTGTGCACGTACAGCCTGCCGTCCATCAGCACGAACGACATCGGCACGCCATAGGGCGCCCCGTCCTCGTCCACGGTGGAGATCACGCAATAGGCGGCCTCTTCCAGGATCTCGAGCGCTTCTTCTGCAGAAATCTCGCGTTCGGCTCGGAACATGGGCCGGTCGGTCATGGACACTCCTTTCGTCGTGAGCCTTGGATTCGCCGGCGCGGTCCGCGGCGAGGGATTTGCGACCCATTCTAACGCACCGCGTTCCCTTTCGCCGCGCGGAGGATCCACCTCGTTCCCAACTGTTTCCCCCTCGGCCCTGCGCTCATCCCCCCCCCTCTCTCTTGGCCGGGAAGACGCACGCATCGAGGATCGACCCTTCTGCCGCAACCGCTCGCTTGCGGCAGGGTCTCTTTTGCCTTGACCCCCCCCCCTGCACGTTATACTGGTTTGGAAGACGAACGGCGGAAAGCGGCAACGCACGGGGAATGCGCGAGGGAGCAGACATGAAGAAAGGCTTGATGGCGGCGGGCGTGTTGTGGTTGGTCGACCTGGTGGTCACGGCGGTGCTCGTGTCTCTCATGCCCGACCAGGTGCCCGTCCACTTCAACGGCGGCGAGGTGGACCGCATCGGCAGCAGGTTCGAGAACTTCACCGTGCCCGTCATAGCGCTGGTTCTGGGTGCCTTCCTGGCCCTTCTCGCGAAATACGGCGACGAAGGCAACCGCGCCATCATGACGAAGCTGGGCATTGGCATGCAGGTGCTGTTCATAGCCCTGTCGGCATTCGTTTGCCTGAACATTCTGTCGTACGACCCTGCGGAGATATCCCTTGGCGCGCCCGACACGGCCGTGTCGAAGATAGGCGCCATCGTCATCGGCGTCACGGTGGCGTTCATGGGCTTCCTCATGCCGAAATCGAAGCGCAACTCGGCGTTCGGCATCCGCGTGTCGTGGACGCAGAAAAGCGACGAGGCCTGGGAGCGTGCGCACCGCTTCGGTGGCCCCGTTGCCATCGTCGGCGGCGCCCTCATGCTCGTGTGCGGCCTCGTGTTCGAAGGCTACGCAGCCCTCGCCGCCACCATGGCGGTGTTCGTGGCGTGGGTGGCAGCCACCCTCGTCGGCTCCTACTTCGTCTGCAAGAACGTAGAAGGTTAGCGCGCGAACTCGCCTTGAAGGAGCATCCCGCTCCTGCAGGGCACTAGGAAGGCTAAAGCTTGGACCAGGCGCGGCCCCTACAGCAGCACGCCAAGCGCCACGGCGACGGCTACCAGCACGACGCTTCCCGCCAGCGCGGCCACGTCGAGCGCGGCGAACGGGTACTCCTTGTAGCCGCTCGCGGCCGTGCGCAGGTTGAAGCCGCGCACCTCGGCGGCGATGGCGGCGCTGTTCGTCTTGCGCACCGACGACACCAGCAGCGGCACGCACAGGGGCACCATGAGGCGCACCTTCTTCACGATGCCGCCTGCGTCGAACTCCACGCCACGCGCGGTCTGGGCCTCCATGATGCCGGCCATGTCGTTCATGAACACGGGGATGAAATGGATGGTGGACGTGAACGTGAACGCGTACTTGTACGGCACGTGCAGCACCTTCACCACGGCGTTCGTGACGTCGTTCATCTTCGTCACGTAGAACACCAAGAACAGCGGGATGGCGGCGGCCACCAGGCGCACCACGGTGGTGAGCGCCGCAAGTAGGCTGCCCGTGCCGATGTAGCCCCACGGCAGCTGGACCAGCACCGCGCCGGCGGGCGTGGTGAGTATCTGCACGATTGCCAGGATGAGCGAAAACGCGAACACGGCCTTCGCCAGGCCGATGGTCTGCCGCACCATGCCGCACGACGCGGCCAGCGCGAACCCGACCACCAGCAGCACGGCCAGGAACACCAGGTTGCTGGTGCAGAAGCACGCGATGGCAAACAAGGCGGCCGCGCCCAGCTTGGCCACCGGGTTCATGCGGTGCAGCGGGCTCGCCCCCGGCACATACTCCAAAAACGCACTCATCGCCGTCCTCCCTCGTCAACGCTTCCGACACTCGCCGCAACGATGGCGGCGGCCATCTCGTCCACCGTGTTGGCTTTCGCCACGGCCGTGCCGGCCAGACGCGGCACCAGACGCGTCAATTCCAGCGACACGTCCACGATCTGCGGCGGCACCAGCGAGGCGCGCTCGAGCGTGGCGCGGTTGCGCAGCACTTCGAACGTGGGGCCGTCGTCCACCACCGCACCGTCGCTCATCACGATGCAGCGCTCGGCGTAGTCGGCCACCACCTCCATGTCGTGGCACACCATGATCACCGTGGCGCCGCCTTCGTGCATGCGGCCCACGATGTCCATCACCTTCACGCACTCGCGGTAGTCGAGGCCGGTCGTGGGCTCGTCCAGCACCACCACCGGCGGCGCAAGCACCACGATGGACGCGAGCGCCAACAGCTGCCGCGCGCCGCGGTTCATGAGGAAGGGGTCCTCGTTGGGGTCGAAGCCGAAATCCTCGATGAGCGCGTCCACGCGGGCGTCGGCCTCGGGGCCTTCCATTCCCAGCGCCTTGAAGCCGAACAGCAGCTCCTCGCGCACCGTGTTGCAGCAGATCTGCCGGTCGGGGTTCTGGAACAGGAAGCCCACCGTGCGGGCGAACTCGCTCGTCTTGAGCTCGGTGGTGGGCACGCCGTCCACGAGCACTTGGCCAGAATCGGGCTTCAACAAGCCGTTCACCAGGCGCATCGTGGTCGACTTGCCGGCGCCGTTCGTGCCGACGAACGCCACGAACTCCCCGCGCTCCACGGCGAAGCTCACGCCCTTCAAAATGGGGAGCGCGGCGTCGTAGGACGCATGCACGTCCTTGAACTCGATCATGCGACCACCTCCACCAGGGCTTCGCAGGCTTCCTGCACGGTACGGACCGCCGGCCCGGCATACGCGCCCGACGCGCGCAGGCGGTTCATGAGCGTGGTCGAGCGCGGGCAGTTCACGCCGATGCGCTTGAGCTCGTCGGCGTGCTCAAGCACGTCGGCCGGCGCGTCGGCGAAGCGGATGCGGCCCTCGTCCACGATGACCAGCAGGTCCGCGTACTGGGACAGAAGCGCGATCTTCTGCTCCACCACCACGACGGTGGTGCCGTGCTCGCGCGCGTAGGCGGCCAGAAGCTCGAACACGCTGCGCGAGCTGGCCGGGTCGAGCTCGGCGGTGGGCTCGTCCAGCACGAGCACCTTCGGACGCATCGCCAGGATGGAGGCAATGGCCACCTTCTGCTTCTGTCCGCCGGAAAGCGAGGAAATGACGCGGTCGCGCAAATCGGGGATGCCCATGTCGGCCAGCGCCTGCGCCACGCGCCCCTCCATCTGGTCGCGCGGCACGGCGAAGTTCTCTAGGCCGTAGAGCACCTCGTCCTCCACCACCGACGTCACGAACTGGCTGTCCACGTCCTGGCAGACGCTGCCCACCACGCGCGACAGATCGGTGAGCGCCGTCTCGCAGGTGTCCAGGCCGTCCACCACGACGGAGCCGTAGAAGTCGCCCGGATAGCAATGCGGCACGATGCCGTTGAGCGCGTAGGTGAGCGTGGACTTGCCCGACCCCGCCGCGCCCGTGATGCCGACGAACGCACCGTCCGGGATGGTCAGGTTGATGCCGCTCACCACCGGGCGCGTGCCCTCCCGGTACTGGAACGCGAAGTCTTTGATCTCGATCATGGGGATGCTTTCTGTCGTGGGTTGAAAAGTCGTGGGTTGAAAAGTCGTGGGTTGAAAAGTCGTGGGTTGAACTGGGGCGCACAGGTTGGCGTAGTCAGTCAGCGAGGGTTCGCGGGGTGCCCCAGATCGTGGGGAGGGCGAGGGCGAAGCGTACTTTGGTACGCGAGCCCTCGGCCTCGTCGCGAGATGGGGTGCCCCACGAAGCCGCAGCGTCGGCGCGTTCCGCTGGCCGGCCGGCCAGCGGAACTCCCTAGCGCTTCAGGACTTTGCGGAGCGGCATGGCCAGCACCTGTACCAGGATGGCGTTGAAGGTGGCGGTGCCGAAGACGATGGCGGCGTAGGTCGCCAGCGCCACCATGACGTCGCCGCCGGTGGACACCACGTTGATGTAGATGGACAACAGCGCGAACGTGCCGCCGGACACCACCGTGGACACGAACGTGTTCACGAGCGGGTTGAGGTCCAGCTTGCCGCCGATGCGCATGGGAACCTTGATGAGCAGGCCGCACGCCAGCGCGCCCAGCACTTCGGAGGGGATGTTCAGAAGCGGCGTGGCGTTGAGCATGGGCACCTGGCAGATGAGCCCGGCCAACAGGCCGATGACGAGCGCCTGGCCCACCTTCGGACGCGTGATGATGATGGCCAGGCAATACATGGCAATGATGAAGTTCGGCTTCATGCCCATCGAAGAAAGCAGCGATCCCACCGTCAGCTTGAGCACCGCGCCGGCCGCCAACAGCACGGCGATGAGGATAAGGTCCTGCGTGGTCAGGCCCGCCTTCTTCTGCGGAGCCGCCACCTCGCGCTTGCGCGGGCCAGCAGGAGCTTCCCCCGTCGTGGCCGTCTGCGTTGCAACCTCGCGCTTGATCTGCTGTTCCATGTTCCTCATTCCCTTCTTGGCGGAAGTCCCGCCGGTCGTTGCCCCTCCCGGGGCGTCTGGTTTGCCGGCACGAACTTCGGAAGAGGATCATTCGCTCCGCAGGTCCAACAAGGTCAGCGAGGAAGCTTGAGGTGCCTGGGATCGTGGGGATGGCGAAAACGACGCGTACTTTGGTACGCGAGTTTTCGGCATCGCCGCGAGATCGGGTGCCTCAAGCTTCCGCAGCGTCGGCTCGTTCCGCTGTTCGCCAGAACGGCGGAACAAAAAAAAGACCTGTCCTTCTCATCGAAGGACAGGTCTTTGACCTGCGGTGCCACCTTCACAATTGATTCCGCGGATGCAGAACCCTCTCACGAACATGCCAACACATGTTCTGCCCTTGACGCAGGCTCACGGTCCAGATACTCGGTTGCCAGTCGCCGCGCCTGTGCGCTGCGGCCGCCAACCTTTCCCCTTTCCCTCGGCGAACCATTTACCATCCAGCTTACTGCGGGAATCCCAGCTGCGCCCGCTCTCTGTGAGTGCTCATGAT
>CAJFVW010000141.1 GCA_904420575.1 uncultured Gordonibacter sp. | reverse complement strand
GGAAGCGCTCGGTGGCCGCGATGTAGTGCGGGTAGGGCGTGCGCTCCTGGTCGTCCGGGAAGTTCTCGGCCAGGCGGGTGGAGTAGAACTCCACCTTCCCGCTGGGCGTCTGCAACGGGAAATGCTCGGGGTCGACGCAGAAGTTGTGGAAGCCGGCCGGCAGGTCTTCCCATCCCTCGCGCGTCGGCGACGGGTAGTAGCCTTTCTCCAGCCATTCCTCGTATGCAAGCGGCATCGTGTCGCGCGCGCCGTCGAACGTGGCGCGGATGCAGTCCTCCACGTCGCGCCCGCCCGTGTATTCCTCGAGCAGCCCCAGCTTCTCGGCCACGGCGCACACGCACTCCCAGTCGCTCTTCGCCTCGCCGTAGGGCTCCACGCACTGATCGGCATGCACGATGGTGTTCCACACGCCGCACGAATGGTCGATGCCCACGTCGCGCACCTCGAAGCGCGAGGTCACCGGCAGCACGATGTCGGCGAAGTGCGCGTCGTTCTCGAACCACGGGTGCTGCAAGATCACGAACTCCAGGTTCTCGCTGCGCAGCGCCTTCAGGTACTCGTTGCCGCCGTTCCAGCAGGTGGACCAGCAGGGCGTGTCGGACCAGATCATGTGCAGGAACGGCTCGCCCTCGCGCGGGAACTGGAATTCCTCGAACTGGTCTTCGGTCGGCATGGAGCAGATGACGTGGCCGTGCCACTTGATGGGCTCGGTCGCCATGATGCCTTCGGGGATGAGCGTCTTGGGGATGAAGCGCTCGCATCCGTCGAGCAGCGCCCCGTTGTAGCCGCCCCAGCTTTCGAAGTCCTCTTCGCAGGGAGGCATCGGGTTGAACGCGTCGACGCCGTACAGGTTCCATTCGATGAACTTCATGAAGTTGCGCCCGGGCTTGCCCAGGCCCTGCATGGTCAGAAGCGCGGCCTCCATGCGGGCGGGCTCGTGGGAATAGCAGGAACGGATGAACGACCCGCCGTTGCAGTGGCAGGTGGTCGTGGCCTCCTTGTGCCACTTGCGGGCAAGCGCCTTGATGGTGCGGGCGGGCACGCCGCACAAAGGCTCGGCCCATTCGGGCGTCTTCGGAATGCCGTCGCCCTTGCCCAGGGTCTCGTACTCCAGCCAGTCGAAGCCCACGCTGTGGGTTTCGACATAGTCCTTGTCGTAGAGGCCCTCGGTCATCCACACGTACGCGATGGCGAACTGCAGGGCAAGGTCGGTGTTCGGGTACACCGGGATCCACTTGTCGGCGTGTACGGCGGCCGAGTAGTTCAGGTCGGGCGCGATGGCCACGCTGGTGATGCCGCAGTCGGTGAACCAGTACGACAGGCGCGAGGGCATCTGGCTCGCCCAGCCCCACGTGGTGGTCTCGTTGTCGCAGCCCCAGTACAGGAGCATCTTCGTATGCTTCGTGATGTCGTAGAACAGGTTGCCGGTCATGCCCTGCCCGTACGGCTCGTTGCCCCACAGGTGCTTGGCGCCCCAGTACCAGCCCTCCCACGAATCGGGCTGGCGCGCCTGGATGGTGGAGCCGCCCAGAAGCTCCAGCAGCTTCACCATGGCGCCGTGGCACGGGTGCACGATCTTCGTCTCGCCGTGGCCGTCCTGCTGAAGCAGCACCGACCCTGGCCCGTACAGGTCGAACTGTCGCCGCAGCTCCTTGGCGATGATGTCGGTGGCCTCGTCCCAGCTGATGCGCCTGTACTTCGACACGCCGCGCGTTTCCGGATGGCGGTCCCCCTCCGGGTCCCAGTCCTCGCGGATGAGCGGGTACGGGATGCGGTTGCGCGAGAACGCGTGCTTCTTGTAGGCCACCGAGGTGGGCGGGATCAGCGAGTGCAGCGGCTCTTCGAAGACCTTGCCCTCGTGTTCCAGCCTGAACGGCTTCAGGTGGTCCACGGAATAGGCGGCATCGTACTTGAAGGGGCGCACGCGCAGGATCCTGTTGTCTTTCACGTCGACCGTGGCAAGGTTGGCGCCGATGCCGAAGCCGCACCAGTCTATGTTGTCGAGCGCCGTCTTGTCGGCGCCAAAGCCTGTGGGAATCATGAAGTGCCTCCAATCGGAAGAAACCCTCTACAACGGCGCCCCATAATCGAACGGTCGGATTACGGGGCGCCTCGTTCAACCAGTCAAGACGAACGGGAAATGGGTTGACGGTCGAATCGCACCAACGGTGCGGGCTCTGCGCGAACCCTCGTTATGAATGGGAAGCCTTACTTCTCGGCCTCGTCCAGCATGCCGAGCTTCTTGTACTGCTTCTTCATGACGCGGACGAGCGCGACGGCGCACACCACGCCTAGGACCATGAAGATGGCGTTCGGGATGGTGACCGACTGCCACGTCCCCATGTTGTCGACGAACAGGCTGGTGATCAGCGTGCCGAACACGCCAGAGAAGTTCTGGCCGATGCCCATGACGCCCATGGTGACGGCGACCGTCGCCGGAGACGCGGCCGCTTCCGGGGCGACCGAGTACGCGGTTCCCGGAAACGTCTGCAGTACCAGGCCGAAGACGATGAGGAACGGGATGACCATGCCGACCGAAGGAAGGTTGAACATGATCAGGCCGCAGACGCCCACCAGCACGGCGATGACGAGCAGGATCGTCGGACGCTTGGTGACCTTGACCTTGTTGAGCACGATGCCGAACACGATGCCGGAAACCATCATGGCCGCCGTGGCGATGGAGGTGATGGAGTTGGCCGAGGCCACGTCCAAGCCAAGGTCGGCGCTCAGGTACGTCGGATAGTACGAAGAGAACGCGGAGTTCACGTAGCCGAACAGGAAGAACACGATCAGCAGCAGCCACGTGGCCGGCGACTTCAGGCCGTCGACGATGCTCGGCTTCTTCTCGCCTGCGGTTTCGGCGGGAATCTCCGCCTCGAGGAAGTTGTTCTCGTCGGCCGGCTCCTTCGCGAACAGAAGGACCAGCACCAGGATGACGACCATGAAGCCGGCGGAGAACATCCAGTCGCCTGTCCAAGAACCCGTGACCGTCATGAGGACGCCGGTGAGATTCAGGATGATCAGCGAGCCGAAGGAGAACCACAGGCTCGTGACGCCGTTGGGCAGGCCACGCTTCTGAGCCGGGAACCACATGGACACGAACTGCGGCGTGGTGACCACGATGAGACCGTAGGCGAAACCTTCGATCGCGCGGCTGGCAATGAGGACGCCGAAATCATGCGCGCCGAAGAACAGGCCGATCAGGTTGCCGCAGATGCCCACGGCCAACGCGATGATGGTGACCAGCCGGGGGCCCAGCTTCTGCATGACCATGCCGGCGGGCAACGCCAGGATCAAGGCGACGACGCCGTTCGCGTTCATGAGGTTGCCGGCCTCGGTGACCGAGATGCCGAACTGCTCGATGATGGGTCCCATGGTCGCCGGCGCCTTCATCAGGCCAATGGCGAAAGCAACCTGGGCAAGCAAGGAAATGATGACCACGAACCAGGCCTTGCTCGCATTGAATGTCTTGTTCATTTTTCCCCTTTCATGAATAGCCCCGTTCTACCCGTATGGAAACCCTCCCCGCCAGGTGCGGGGAGGGAAATTCCCGCTTTACGCCTTCGCGAGGTCGAAGTCGCCGATGTTCAGGCTCTTGTCCAGCTGAATGGCCTCGCGGGAGGCCGGCGCATAGCCCGGCGCTTCCAGCGACACCGCATAGGTGCCCGGCTCGAGGTTGCGGAACCAGAAGTCGCCGAAGTCGTCGGTCTCGGTCTCGCGCACCGAGCCGTCGGGCAGCGTGAGCGTCACCTTGGCGCCCACGATCACCTCGTTGTCTTCGGAATTCCACGCCTCGCCGCCAATGAACAGGCCGGGCGCGTTCAGGTAGTAGACGCGGGGACGGCAGCCGTCCTCGGGGACGATCTGCGTCGCCCGGGCTATCTCTTCGGCGAAGTCCTCTTCCTCGCCGAACTTGAGGGCGCCGGTGGCGCACAATTCCACGCAGTGCGGCAGCTCGCCGGCGTCCACCAGGTGCGCGCATCCGTCGCACTTCTGGGGAATGTCCAGCTCGTCGTTCCAGTAGACGGCGCCGTAGGGGCACGCCTCCATGATGTCGCGCCGCCCGACCGCCTTTTCGGGGTCGATGGTCACCAGGCCGTCGGGACGCTTGGCCACGGCGTCGCACACCGCGCACTTCGGGTCGTCGCAGTGCTGGCACAGGTAGGGACGGTACTCCAGCTTCACCTTGGGCACCTGGCCGTGGGTGGTCTCTTGGAGCTTCATCCAGAAGTGGCCGGTGTCGGGCTGCGGCTTCTGATAGGGCATCCAGTCGTTGCCGCAGTGTTCGTCCTTGCAGGCGATCTGGCAGCCGTAGCAGCCGTTGCAGTACTTCTGGTCGATCACGAATACCTTCATGACTCTGTCCTCCTCTTTCTCGCGGCCCTTACACGAGCCAGTTGTCGATGTCGGGGCCCTCGTCGGCCTGGAAGGTGCGCCCGAACGCCTCGGGGTACTCCCGCGCCAGC
>CAJFVW010000140.1 GCA_904420575.1 uncultured Gordonibacter sp. | reverse complement strand
GGTGCGCGCCGGGCCATGCGGCGATCCGGCCTCCTGTCCTCGCTCAGCGGCGCGGAACGACGGCGAGCACCCAGTCGAGGAAGGCGGCGTCGGGATCGGAACCGCTCTTCATGGCGCGCTCCGTGTCGCGCGCGCCCACCAAGGCCCGGCGCAGCTCCTCCGCCGTGAACCCGCGGGCCCAGCGCGCATGGTTCTTGCATTGCCAGTCGGGCATTTTGAGCGTGGCCGCGATGGCCCCTTGCGCGCCGCGGTCGCACAGCGCCCGCGCGCAGACGAGCTCGCGCAGGCGGCTCGTGCACTTGGCGATGAGGGCATGGGGCGACGTCGACTTCATCCGCCCCAGATAGAGCAGGCATTTCTGCAAGTCGCGCGCCGAGAACGCATCCACGAACTCCCATGGCTTCACTTCGGCCGTCCGGCTGACGAGGGCGACGATCTCGTGCTCGTTCACCGGGTCGGCGCCACGGTGCGCGAGCGCGATCTTTCTGACCTCGTTGTCGAGGTGCACGGTGTCCTCGCCCACCAGCTCGACGATCTTGGCCGCCGCACCTTCCGTGAGTGTGACGCCATGGCCCACGGCCATGGAGCGCACCATCTTCGGCAGCTCGTAGCGTTTGAGCGGCGCGCAGTCGATGACGGCCGACTTGCCGTGCTTCGCGGCGGCCTTGTACAGCCGGGTGTTCTTGGCGAGCTTCTCGGCCTCCAGCGCCAGCACCGTGGTGGGGCTCGGCGATTCCAGGTAGGCGACCAGGGCCTCGGCATCGGGCTTCTTGAGCTTTTCGGCGTTGCGCACCGCGACGAGGCGCAGAGGACTCGCGAAAGGCACGGTGTTGCATGCCGACACGACGTCGGCCCCCGTGGCCGCCTCCCCGTTGAACTCGTCGGAATTGAACGAAAGGTCGCCGAGCGCGGACAGGCGGGCGCGCAGCCGCTTCATGACCGTCGAGCGCTTGAGCCCGTCCTCGCCGACCACAAGGTAGACGGGCAGCAGGGATTCTTGTTTCTGGGGCGTTGGCATGCCTGCATTCTAGCGCAGCGTGACGACGTCGATGGCGTCGGCGGTCAATTCGCATGAAACATCCCCCTGCTCGTCGGTGCGGAACACGCGTGCGCCGACACGGTCGAGCCGCTCGAGCGTTTCGGGCGCAGGGTGGCCGTAGCGGTTGTTCTCCCCCACGCTCACGAGCGCGATGCATGGCGAAAGTGCGGCAGCCACGGCGTCGTCGAGAGCGGCGCGCGAGCCATGGTGCCCCACCTTGTAGACGTCCACCGTGCCGACCGCATGCGAGCCCACCAGCTCGGCGAGCTGCTCCGCCTCCGCGTCCCCGCAGAACAGCGCGGTCCAGTCCACGAACCCGTCGTGGTCGACGTCCGCACGTGCGAGCAGGCACAGGCTGTCGGCGTTCCCTCCCTCGTCCGAGAACGCGCGCGGCCACACGACCGCGAGCTCGAAGGCGCCGCAGCGCACCACGTCCCCGACCTCCAGCCCGCAGAGCGCGTCGCCGCCCACGAGCGCGCAGGCGTCGGCGCACAGGCCGCGGCACGAAGCGCACGGGCAGGACAAGGCGTCGCGCGCGACGCACACCCGGCCCACCCCCACGACGCCGCGCAGGGACGCAAGCGACCCGCAATGGTCGTCGTCGCCGTGCGTCACCATCACGGCGTCGAGCCTCCAGACGCCGTGGCGCGCCAGGCCTTCCCGCAGCGCCTGGTCGCGGTTGCCCGTGTCGACGAGAACGGCCGAACCCTCGCTGCGCACGAGGAAGGCGTCGCCCTGGCCCACGTCGAGCATCACGATCTCGTGGCCGGCAAGCCGTGGGACGGCCACGACATAGGCTCCCAGCAGGATGGCCGCCGCGCCCGCCGCCACGAGCAGCGTGCGCCCGCGAGGGCGCGGCCAGAACCGCCACAGCAAAAAGACGGCCAGCGCCGACGCCGCGATCAGCGGCACGACCGGCGCGCCGACGGGCACGCTCGCGAACGGCACCCCGGCAAGCGCATGCACGAGGGCGGCCAGCACGCGTGCGGCCGCCCCTGCCAAGCCGACGGCCGCCGAGGCGGCGGCAGGCACGGCAAGCGCCGCGAGCGCGGCGACGAGGCCCCCGGTGCAGACGAGCGCGAACAGCGGCGAGGCCAGGGCGTTCGCCCACGGGGACACCAGCGAGAGCTGCGCGAAGAGCGCGGCGGAAGCCGGCACCGTCACCACGCCCGAGGCGAACGTGAGCGCGAACGCGTCGCGCAGAAAGCGCGGAAGGCGCACCGGCAGCGCCTCCATCCACGAGCCGAACAGCCCCGAGAGCAACACGATGCCGAGCGTGGAGCCCGCAGAGAGGGCGAACGAGACCGAGACCGCCGTGTGGGGAGACGTGGCGACGAGCGCCATGACGCACAGCGAGAGCGCGTTGAGCGGAGCGGGACGTCGGCGGGCAAAGCAGGCCGACATGCCCGCCAACGCCATGCACGCCGCGCGCACCGCCGAGACGGGAGCGGCAGCGAACACCAGATAGGCCAGCAGGAACGCCGCCTGCAGCACGACCGCCAACGCATGGGGCGCACGCAGGGCGCGCAAGGCGAGGGCCACGCACCCGCTCACGATGACCAGATGCGCTCCCGAGACGGCCACCAGATGGGCAAGCCCCGTCGCCTTGAAGTCGGCGTACAGCGCCGAATCGCCGAGCGATCCCCGCCATCCGCACACGAGCGCCTGCAGAAGCGCCGCCGCGTCGCCCCCTGCCGCCGAAAGGGCCTCGACGGCACGGACGCGCACGCCGAGCAGCAGGCCGACAAGGCCATCGCGCTCGAGAGGCGCCACGTCGTCGACGCGCGCGACAGCGGCGGTCCCTTGCTGCCAGCAGTACGACGCCGTCGTCCCTTCGGGCCTCGAAAGCCGCGAGCGCGCCTCGAACGCGTCGCCGTAGCGCGGGGGTTCGACGCCTTCGGGAAAGGACACGCGCACCACGAACGACCGCCCGTCCGCGGCTGTGGCGCGGGCGCGGCACTGCGCCCCGTAAGCGCTGGCCTGGCCGTCCTCCAATGCCTCGAAGCGCCAGACCAAGGCCGATGCCTCTTCCGCCTGCGCCATAGCGTCATGAAGAGCAGCGGCTCCCGCGCCGCCGCAGGCGAGCCCCAGCGCAACGCCCAGAAACGCGCTGCACGCCAAGACGTGCCTGCCTCGCCAGAGGGCTGCGGCCGCCACGGCCGCAAGCACTCCCCCAAAGGCCGCCACCAGCAAGCACGGGCCCTTCTCCATGCCCTCGCCGAGCGCATAGGACGCGGCCGCGGCGGCCCACAGGCCCAAGGCGCAGGCGAGCAGGGGCGGCAGCGAGGGCCGCACGGGCCCGTCGGGTGCGGAGGCAGGCCGCCGACGCCTCGCCCGACGTGCACCAACCGGACGTGCGCGTCCCATGCGCGCTAACCGACGCAGACGAGGTCGACCAGTTGCGCGAACTTCTTGTCGCCGATGCCCGACACCCGCTTGAGGTCTTCGACGTCGGCGAAAGGCCCGTTGCTCTGCCGGTCCGCCACGATCTTCTCCGCCGTCGCCGGGCCGATGCCCGGCAACGCGTCCAACTCGTCCGCGCCGGCCGTGTTCAGGTTCACCTTCCCCGAAGCCGGGCTCGCACCGCCTGCGCCAGAGGCTGCGCCCAAAGCAGAGCCTGCTGCGGCGGACTGCTCCACCTCCTCGAGCGTCGGCACGATGACCTGTTCGCCGTCTGCAAGCGGGCGCGCCAGGTTGAGGGCGTCGGGAGCAGCGCCTTCGGCAAGCCCGCCTGCGGCCTCCACCGCGTCTTCCACACGGGAACCCGCGTCCACCTCGTATACTCCTGGAGATGCCACCGCGCCGCCGACATGGACGCGCAGCGCCGCCTCTGCGCCGCCGCCCGGTTCGGCAGACGCGCCTTGGCCGGCACCCACCGCCCCTTCCCCCGCAGCAGCCGCATCGGCGCCCGCTTGCGGCTCGGAGGCATCGGCACGCTCGACGGAGAAGCCGCCCTTCCCCGGACCTGCAAGCATGAATCCTGCTGCCGCCAGCACCAGCGCCGCAGCCAGCGTCACCCCCACGACCAAAGGCGCCTTGGCACCGACATGCAGCCGCGCGTGCAGCGACCGCGCGCTTTCCTGGAACGCCATGTCCCACCTCCCGTCAGATCCTGCCCGATGCCCCCATCATAGCGACGCCTTCCAGCAAGACGATGACGGGATCCCGGCAAAACCCTTGCCGGGATCCAGCGCGTCACCAACAAGGATTCGCTGTCGCGCGCCGTGTTTTTTCGGGCAAAACCGGACAAAGCGGCACCGGGAGTCAAACAGGAATCAAGCAGGGTCCCGGCAGGAATCGGTCACGGCTCCAACGGAAAGCGAGCAGAAGCCCATCAGAAGGCGGACCGGAAGCAAGCGGGAAGCAAGCGTGGATCGGCAGAAAGCCGCTGCGGGTGGTCCCATGCTGTGGGTCGACGAGTCCCAAAAGAAGGCAAGCGCGGATCGGCAGAAAGCCGGCGAACATCGGCAGCGGACGCATCCCGGACGCGCAGGAATCCGCCCAGGAACGCCCTCTCGCCTACGCCGCCGCGTGGGACGCGTCCAGGCCTATGGGAGCCCGCGCGGAACGTCTTCTCGCCCGCACCCCGACAGGAGGAACCTACCGGGGACGCTTGGGAGCGCGATAGGCGGGGCAGGCGTAGTCGTGGGGTTCGGCGGCGGCGGCGAGCTCTTCGACCCATCGGTCGATCGGGAGCGCCTCTTCCGCCTTCAGCACGTCGGCCAGCTTCGCATGCGTCTCCGGCTTGCGGGGCATGAACAGCGTGCAGCAGTCGGGCGCGTCCTGCGACGAGATGGCGAATGTCCCCAGTTCCTCGGCCTGCGCGATGATCTCAAGCTTGTCCGTGCCGATGAGCGGCCGGAAGACCGGCAGGTCGACGGCCGCGTCGGTGGCGCGGATGTTCTCGAGGGTCTGCGAGGCCACCTGGCCGAGGCTCTCACCCGTCACGAGGGCTCCTGCATGCTCGTATGCAGCCAGCCGCCCGGTCACCTTGAACATGAGGCGGCGGTAGAGGATCACGCGCAGGGACGGCGGTGCGAGCAGCGATATCTCGCGCTGGACGTCGCCAAACGGGACGACGTAGACGCGCGCGACGCACCCCGTCCTTTCCAGCACGCGCGCTATGTCGTCGACCAGGTATTCGCTTTCGTCAGAGGTCTGGGGGCGCCCGGAAAAATGCACGCCCACGCACACGGCCCCGCGCCGCGCAAGGCGCCAAAGCGCCACCGGCGAGTCGATGCCGGAGGACAGAAGGCACATGACCGTGCCGGAACTCCCCACCGGCAGGCCGCCGATCCCGGGCCTGCTGCGCGCGTACACGTAGGAGGCGTTCTGCACCACTTCGACGCCCACCATAAGGTCAGGGCCTTTCATGCGGACTTCGGCCTCGGGGAACGCCGCGCACAGCTTCGCGCCGATGATCCGGTTCATGTCCATCGATCCCACGGCGAAGTCGGTGTGGTTGCGGCGCGCGGCGACCTTGAAGCTGGCGAACTCGCCCGCCTCCCGCATCGCGCGTTCCGCCGCATCCACCATCACGTCGAGGTCGCGTTCGCACTTGAAGCCGCTCGACACGCGCGCGACGCCCGGCACGCCGCGCGCGAGCTCCGATGCCTCGACGGCCGTGTCCCATCCCGTTCCCTCGCGCAAGAACACGCAGATGCGGCCCGAGATGCGGTGGATCGTCACCACGGGATAGCCCGCGAGCAGCGCCTCGAGGTTCTTCTGGAGCCGCGTCTCGAACGAGGCGCGGTTGTGCCCCTTGAGTCCGATCTCGTGGTAGTGGACGAGGATGATGCGTTGGTAGTCAGTCATGGAAACCCTTCGGGTGGACGCGATTCGCGCGAAGCGCGCACGAAACGCGCAGGTTGGCGCAGCAAGTCAGCGAGAACGGCCCCAGCGTCGAAGATTGCCCTGCCGCACGGCCGAGCGTGCTTTCGCACGTGAGGGCAAGCGCACAAGGGGCAAGGTTCGGTGCTGGGGCCGTTCGCAGCGTCGAGCCGTTTCGCCGGCCGGAAGCCTGCGGAACCTCTAGTGGTTCTTGACGTCGATGGATTCGGGATCGTAGGAAACCTCGCCGCGCGCGATCTCGTTGAACGCGAGCGACAGCGGCTTCTTGTCGGCCGCGCGCGCGATCTCCACGGCGGTCTGCAGCTGTATGGCGCGGTCACGCTGGCCGCGCATCATGTCGTTGATGTCGTGTGCGCGCTTGGAAGCAAGTGCGCACAGCAAGAAACGGTCGTTGTCCGTACGGTCCAACAGCACGTCGATTTTCGGTTCGATAATGCTCATATGGGTTTAACCTCGTGATCCTTCAGCTTGTTCGTTGACGAAGCGCACGAGCTCGTCGGCCGCCTCGTCCAAATCGTCGTTTACCAGCCGCACATCATACTCCATCTTGCGTGCGAGTTCCACCCTCGCCGCGCGCAGGCGGGAAGCGATCACCTCGTCGCTTTCCGTCCCACGCCCCCGCAAACGGGCTTCGAGCACCTCCATCGAAGGCGGTTCCACGAATACCAGGTGGGCCTGCGGCATCTTCTCTCGCACCTGGAATGCGCCCTGCACGTCGATCTCGAGGACCACCTGGTCGCCCTGGGCCATGCGCTCCTCCACTTCGGCGCGCGGCGTCCCGTAGCGATTGCCCGCATACGTGGCCCATTCCAACAGCCCGTCCTCGTCGACCAGGTGCTGGAACTCCGCGTCGGTGGCGAAATGGTAGTGCACGCCGTCCACCTCGCCGGCGCGGGGAACGCGCGTGGTCACCGACACCGACACCCAGGCGTCAGGCACCGCACGCAACAAACGGGCCACCAGCGTGCCCTTGCCGGCACCTGATGGCCCAGAGATGACGAAAAGATTCCCGTGACGCATGCAGCGAGTTAGCCCAAGCGCTCCAGCAGGGCGGAACGCTGACGTTCGCCCAGGCCACGGAGACGACGGCTTTCGGCGATCTGCAGTTCCTTCATGATCTTCTCGGCCTTGGCCTTGCCATAGCCGGGCATCGTCTCGATGAGCGTCGACACCTTCATGCGACCGACGACCGGATCGTCCTTCATGTCCAGGACCTGGGCGAGCGACAGCTTGCCGCTCTTCAGTTCGTCGCGGACCTCGGCGCGCTTGATGCGGGCAGCCTTGGCCTTCTCGAGAGCTGCCTGGCGTTCTTCGGGACTGAGTTGAGGAATAGCCATCGTGTAATCTCCTTCTTTTCGAACGATTTCGTGATACTACCACGCCTCCGGCTGTAATGCCATGTCAATTGCCCAAAACTTGAAAAATTTCAGTGCATGGGCACACATTGTAGAAGGTAAGCGCGCTCTTGTCTTCATATCGTGGCATAAACGTATGAGAAACACCACGGTTTGCCCACGAAAACGACCCTTTGCCCCCTCGCCCTCAATCAGGCTTTAAGACTTGGGCGCCCTTCCAGTTCGTTGGCGATGGCCTCGAAGGCGGCCGCCGGGTCGTCGGCCTGCGTGATGGGACGGCCCACCACGATGTGCGAGGCGCCGTTCGCGAACGCCTCGGCCGGCGTGGCAACGCGGCTCTGGTCCCCTTTCGCGGAGCCGGCCGGGCGCACGCCCGGGGTGACGATGTAGGCGTCCGGGCCCAGGATCTCGCGCAGGCGCGCCGCCTCCTGCGGCGAGGCCACCACGCCGGAGATGCCCGCACGCTTGGCCTGTTCGGCCAGCACCACCACCTGGTCGGCCATGGCGCGGGAAACGCCCGTTTCGGCCAATGCGGCGTCGTTCATGCTGGTGAGCACCGTGATGCCCAGCGTGGCCGGCACGGCGCCGCCGCTTTCGGCCGCGGCCCGCTCGGCGCCCCGCTGGGCCGCCGCCATCATGTCGATGCCGCCCACCGTGTGCATGGTGAGCATGTCCGCGCCGCTGTTGGCCGCGGCATAGGCGGCGCCTTCTACCTGGTGCGGGATGTCGTGGAACTTGAGGTCCAAAAACACCTTGAAGCCGCGTTCCTTGAGCGCGCGCACGACGTCCGGCCCGTTCGCATAGAACAGCGTCATGCCCACCTTCATCCACGTGGCCTTGCCCTGCAGCCGGTCAGCGAGGTCGAAGGCCTCGTCGATGCCGCAGTCGAGCGCCACGATCACGCGGTCGCGGGCAGGGGTTTCCTCGAAGGCGTTCAGCATTCCAAAGCTCCTATCAGTTCGTTGACGTCATGCACGCCATGCCGTTCGCAATACTGCGCTATCCCGTCGATCACCTCGACCGTCGCTGTCGGGTTCGCGAAGTTGGCGGTTCCCACGGCCACCGCCGTGGCGCCTGCCAGCAAGAACTCCACCGCGTCGGCGGCGGTGGCTATGCCGCCCATGCCCAGAAGCGGCACCTGCACCGCTTTCGCGCACTCCCACACCATGCGCAGGGCCACCGGCTTCACGGCCGGGCCGGACAGGCCCCCCACGACGCGGGCGAGCTGGGGGCGTCGGCGCTCCGCGTCGATGGCCATGCCCAGAATCGTGTTGATGAGCGAGAGCGCGTCGGCGCCGGCGGCCTCGGCCGCGCGTGCGATCTCGGTCACGTCGGTGACGTTGGGCGTGAGCTTCACGACGAGCGGGCGCTTCGTGGCGGCGCGGCAGCGGGACACCACCTTTTCCACGCTTGCGGCGCTCGTGCCGATGGTCATGCCGCCGGCGTCCACGTTCGGGCACGAGATGTTCACCTCGTAGGCGTCCACCGGGGCGTCTTCCAGCGCCTCGATGACCTGCACGTACTCGTCAAAGCTATGGCCGGACACGTTCACGATGACCGTGGCGCCCCGCGCTTGCAGCCACGGCAGGTCGTGCTCTTTGAGGTGCGCGACGCCGGGGTTCTGCAGGCCGATGGAGTTGAGCATGCCGCTGGGCGTCTCGGCGATGCGCGGGCTCTCGTTGCCCTCCCAACCGTTCAGCGACACGCCCTTCGTCGTGACGGCGCCAAGGGAGGCCACGTCCACGAAGTCGCCGTACTCGCGCCCCGCAGCGAACGTGCCCGAAGCCACGGTCACGGGGTTCTTCATCTCCAATCCCCCAAGATTCACCGCCATGCGCACCGAAGTGGCAAGAGGGCGGCGCGGGGTGCCCTCCACCAAGCGAGTTCCGCACGCGCCGGACAGTCCAGTGGACTGTCCGTGCAAGCCCAGGACTGTCTGAGCGACTGGAGGGCACCCCGCGCCGCCCGCCCCCACAGGTTGCTCGGCGTCGAATCTCGTCATCACCACACCACCTTCCGGGCGTCGAACACGGGGCCGTCCACGCACGCACGCTGCTTGCCGTCGGTGGTGTCGACCACGCAGGACAGGCAGGCTCCGATGCCACAGGCCATGCGGCGTTCCATCGACACCTCGCAGGGCACCCCGGCCTCGGCGGCCATGGCGGCTACGATCCTCATGAGGGGCTCGGGGCCGCAAACAGCCAGGTAGTCATAAGGTTCGCCAGCAGCCTTGGCGTCGGCGAGCGCCTCTTCCACCAGCGAGGTGCAGAAGCCCTCGCGGCCGAAGCTGCCGTCGTCGGTGGCACAGCGCGGCGCGTCGTCGCAGGCAGGAGCCGCGGCCAGAAGCGCCTCGTAGCGCTCACGGCACGAAAGCGCGGCCTGCGTCTGGGCGCCCAGCACCACGTCGGTGCGCACGCCTGCATTCACCAGGCTTTCGGCCAGCATGAACAGCGGAGCCGCACCCACGCCGCCGCCCACGAGCAGCGCGCGGCGCACATCCGCCGGCGGCTGCCAGATGCGGCCGACCGGCCCCACGAGCTCGACGTCGCCCGCAAAGGGCCCGTCGGCCTGAAGCTCCGTCATGTGCGCGCTGCCGAATCCGACCGCCTGGTAGAGGATTTCCAGCGTGCCGGCCTCCCCGTCGCGAGCATACACCGAGAACGGACGGCGCAGGATATGCGCCTCCATGCCCGGCACCTTCATATGCACGAACTGGCCAGGCTCGATGGCAGCCGCGATCTGCGGCGCTTCGAGCGTCATCAGGTAGAGGCTCGGGCCCACTCCCGCATTCGACAGGATGCGTGCCCGTTCGTTGACCAAAGCCACGCGCGTACGTCCTTCCCCTCGCGAACCGCCAGCCCTTCAAAGGGGCCGCGAAACTTGTCTCTTGACCGCTGATTGTATCATCCCCGCCAAGGAACACCCATCTGACAAGCCAGAATGCGAAGGAAAAGACAAAAGACAAGGAAGCGGCGGGCAAGAATCATTCTTCATATAACTTGACTTGTGCCCATGGCGCATTTCAATGCGCCATGGGCACGATTATGCCCATCCTCTGTGTAGCATTTATAACGGTTCCGCAGGATAGGGACTCAAGCGAAGCGGATGCAGAAGCATCCAAACAGAAAGGGACACCATGGGCAAGACGCAATCAATCGAAAGAGAAGCGCAAAGCAACCAGAACTTTCAGAATTATTTGGAATCGCTCCACAAACAACTCGAAGACAAGACCAACACCGACTTCGAAAAAAACAGGAAAAGCTTCTACGACAAAAACGGCTACGACTGCCACACCCTGGGAACCAGCATGAAGTGGGACTTCCGCCAGCAGAACTCATTCGAGCCCGCACGCATCAAAGACTCGGTGGAAACCGCCGTGAAAAGCATCCTTGGTGGGGGCAGCGTCACAGGGGCGGCCGCCAAAGGCATCAGCATGCTGGCGGGTTACGAGAGCGTCGCCACTTCAGTGGGTGTGAGCGTCGTGTTGGCTGCCATGAACATTTGCAGCACCTCGATGAAGATAACCTACAACGAGCAGTATACGGATGCCCCCATATGTCCTGGCGTCACCCTTCACATCCTTACTTTTTCCGACTCGTTCCAACGCGTGGAATACTTTGACAACCAGACCATCATCGAAACGGGCATTCGCTACGAACTCTGCTTTTCGGAGAAAAAGGCCCGGGCGGAAGCCACAATGGCCAACATGATAAGTTTGGTCGAGATCATTCGGAAATACAACCAGGCCTTGCTGAAACTCGAGACGTACATTGCCGAAGGAATCATGACGCTTCCGTTTTGGGAAATCGATGAGCTGAACGAGCGCAGCAAGAGGTATCGCGAGATGCTGAACCGTGCCAATGCGGAAATAGCGAAAGCGGGCGGCCCCACCGCCAACAAGCTTCCCGGCATCGAAAACCGCGCGCTGCTCAAGGTTCCCGCCGAATTGCCGCCTGACAGGCTCGCCATTTATCAGGATGTTCTTCAACGCATGCAATAAACGGCCAAGAGGCAGATTGTGCCCGGGAAGGAGTGTGGCATGGCGGATACCCATATTGCACAAGTGAGGGTGAGCAACCAAACAGGTTGCAAAATAGACGCCATAGTCGTTCGGCACCGTTTCGGGGACGATCCCGAAGAGGTGCTTTCGTGGGGCAATGGCGTGGAGGACGGGGCTGCATCCGAGCCCAAAGCCGTCACGTACAAAACGGGATTCGGCGCAATGACCTCGTTTGACTGGTGGACAGTAACGTGGATTGGCAACGATGCCTTCTGCAGCAGCTCGTCAACCTGGTACAACTGCGTGGTCGATTTCCTTTCGCAGGAAGCGACGTTTGTCGCCTCGCTTGCCGGGTCGGCGCTTGGCCATGTCCTCACCAACGACGACAGCGCAAAATCCAAGATGGCTCAATCGGGCACGGCACTTCTGGTCGTCTGCATGGGCGTCGTCATGGGTTCGATGCTCGGCCGACAAAGCAAGGCCGACTATAAAGAGTTCATGCTGAAAAGCGAGGATGCGCGCGACGGCGTAACGATCACGATATGCAAAGACCGAATCGAATTCAGAGCGAACTCCGGCAGCGCCAAAGCCAGCTTCAAAGCAGCAACGATTCCGCCAGACGTCAAAAACGAATTCAAAGAGCGGCTTCTTGCATAAAAGGGCACCGAGGGAAAGGCCATAAAGATCGGCAAAACCCGCCAGCCTCCGGCTCAAGCATGCTGGCGGGTTTTGGGCCTTGGAGACAAAAGGAGAACAGACGTGACTCATATTTACGTAATCGCAGGACACGGCGCGGGCGACAGCGGGGCGTGCGGGAATGGCTACCAGGAAGCGGAGCGCGTGCGCGCCCTGGCACAATGTATCAAGGACCTAGGCGGCGACAACGTGACGCTGCATCCACTTGCCGACAACGCCTACGCGAGCAACGCCATAAGCAGGCTGGACATCCCGAAGGACTGGCAGATCGTGGAGCTGCACATGGACAGCGCGGCTGCATCCGCTCGCGGGGCGCACGTCATCTACTATGGCAAATACTCTCCGGATGTTTACGACAAGGCGCTGGCAGATTTCGTAGCGAACATGTTTCCCGGACGTGCAGACAAACTCGTGGCACGCATCGACCTCGCCAACCCCAAACGTGCGGGCAACAAGGGCTACGGCTACCGGCTCGTGGAGAACGGGTTCATCAGCAACGCGGACGACATTGCCGTCTTCAACAGCCGCTTGGACGAACTTGCCAGAGGCTACCTGCACGCATTCGGCATTACGAGCTAACTCTTACCCAACCTGTTCTCTTCACTGCTGAACGAGACGGTGTTCGCGTAGGCGCGGGCACCGTCTATTCTGCGGCGGAGAGTGCCGCGCCTCGGCGCTGATTGAGACCGTGTCTATTTCTCGCCAGATCCCACCATCTGTGCCTTCTTATGAGGAGTGCCCACCCCTTGGGGCGGACGTGAAACAGGCCTTACTCCCGAATGGCGCGTTCCTTCTTGAGACGGTCGATGCGACGCGCGACTCGGACAGTCTGCGCAACCATCACCACTAAAAGAACGAGCAGGATTGCGGCAATGACGAGAAAGAGCGCGTCGCCCTGCGAAAGCACCGGGCCCATCGCCTGCTTGAACGCCGGCGCGTCGACGTGGCCGAACGCCACAAGCTGGAGCATGATCGCAATCACTTCCACGCCGATGACGGTGAACAGGAGCGTGCGGATGCGTCGCAGGTGCGCAATGCGCGAATCAAGGTCGGAGAACAGGTCGAAAGGGCCGTCCTCCGCGCGGCGGCGGAAGTAGACCCAGCGACCGCACGCGGCCACCTGCTGGATGCCGGCATCCTCCATGAAGCGCAGGTAACGCTCGCTTTCCGCCGTGCTCGGCAGGTTTTCCAGCAACTCGAGCTTGTAGCGGTACTCCCCCGGCGTCCCCTGCTCGAACACGTAGCGCACGCCGGTGGTGTCCACGAGGTTCCATCCGCACGCCGCCATGTCGTTCAGCCAGCGCTCTTCCCGTTCGAACCCCCAGGCCCAAAACACCTTGTGGACGACTTTCCTGTTCATTGCGACCATCCTTCCACGACGCGCTCGCCGTTTTCCAAAAGCTCGCGCAGACGCGCCAGTTCGGCCTCCACGGCACTTCGGCCTGCGGCGGTGATGCGGTACTCGCGCTTGCGCCCGCTGCCCGAGGCGGGCACCTCTTCGATCCAGCCCTTGTCGACCAGCGTTCCGAGCGCGCCGTACAGCGTGCCCGCCGCCAAGCGCACGCGGCCGTTGCTGAGCGCTTCGGCGTTCTGCATGATGCCGTAGCCGTGCAGCGGCTCGCCGAGCGAAAGCAGGATGTAGAAGACCGCCTCCGTGAGCGCAACCGACTCCATGACGCACCCTCCTTTTATATCTGCTTCCGTTATATCGTATGACGATATATTTATATCGGATACCGATATAGTTGTCAAGAAGAAGATTTGCCGATGCAGGCCTTTCACGCTTTGAACTTTGCGGAATGCTCGAAACAGGGGAAGTCGGGGAGCGTGTGGTATGGTGATTCGAACGGATGGCGAGGCTTCGGGAAGGCGGCGGGCATGGCGGACGTGAGCGTCGAGCAGGTGCGGGCGTTCAGATTGCAGGCGCATCATCTGGATGGATGGCGGCCACGTGCGAGCGCTTTGGAAGTCGTGGGCGCGTGCGGGATGCAGAATTCGCCGCCGGGTACGTGGGAGACGGCGCTCGCGAACCGCATAGAGGGTTGCAGCTCGGCCGACGCCCTGCAGCTGCTGTACGGGGAGCGGTCGTTCATGCAGACGTGGAGCCTGCGCGGCGCGCCATACGTCTTCCCCACCGCCGAGGCCGACGCCTTTCTGACAGCGCTCGTACCCGAGCGCGGCGAGCCATGGATCTACACGGACGGCATCGGGCTTGCGCTCGATGCGCTCGAGATAGGATTCGGCGAGGCGTTGGCGCTGGTGCTGCAAGCCATGCCGCGCCTTGACGAAGTGACAATCGCGAGCAAGGTTGCGCTCGATCAGACGCTTGCCGACTGGGTGGAGCCGCTGCTGCCGCCGGAAAAGCGCGCTGCATGGCGCTCGCCGTCGATGTACGGCAACCCTGACAAGCAGACCGTCGGCGGCGCGGCAGTGTCGTTCTTGCTGCGGCCGTGCGCGTTTCTCGGCCTGGTGACGTTCGGCGAGCGCGACGACACGACGCCTACGTTCACCTCGTTCAAGCGGTGGACCGGGCACGCCCTTGACGTGCGCCCCGATGCGCAGGCGCGCCTCGTGCGGAAGTTCCTCCACTGCTACGGGCCGGCGACGTCCGCGCAGCTGGGCGGCTGGCTGGGATGCTCCGGCGTGCAAGCGCGCCGTCTGTGGGCGACCGTCGCCGACGAGCTGGAACCGGTGTGTGCGGCCGGCTCGCGCGCCTTCGTCCTCTCGTCCGACCGCGAACGCCTCTGCGAGCCGCCCGCCTTCCCCCGCGACCTGCTGCTGTTGGGCGCGCACGACCCCTACCTCGACCAACGCAACCGCGCGACGTTGCAATCCGACAAGGCTCTGCAACGCCGCATCTGGCGCACCGTGGCAAACCCCGGCGCCATCGTGCTGCGCGGCGAGGTGGTGGGCCTGTGGACAACCAAGAAAAAGGGCTCGAAGCTGGAGACCGCCTTGGAACTCTGGTCCGACGAACCCGATCGTACCCGTCTTCAAGATTTAGCCGAAGCCCACGCCGCCGCCCGCAACCTTGAACTGGCCAGTACGAACTTCGCCTGACCTGAGCATTACCTTAGCCAAACTGCTGAGCGGAACAGCGGAACAGCGGAACAGCACTTGCACCCTCTGTACGAATGGAAGAACATGGGCGTAAACAGTTGCGAGCTCAGGAGCGCCCATGGAGAAGCTGCCGCCCATTGCGAAGGTCTACGAAGCCTGGAGCGCCGTCGCGGACGGACGCGTGGTGCTGCATCCCAACGAGCGGTGCGCGACGGTTGCGTCCTCAAACGCGCAGAAAGAGTACACGGTGACCTGGGACGAGGCAGATGCGGTGTACTCATCGAACGACAACGCCACCTACTGGCAGGGCTACGCGGGCTACCCCGTCATCGCGGTGCTCATGGAGCAGGGCGCGCTCCCGCTCGACCGCGCGCACGAGAACCGCATACGCGCCCACTTCATGACCTGCTACGCGGCGCTCATGATAGTCCTCAGGCGCCACACGGCGTCGACGATGAGGCAAGCCGCCGCAGCGGCGGCCACGCCGACGATGAAGGCAGCGAGCACGTCGGAGGGATAGTGCGCCACCAGGTAGCAGCGCGCCGCGCCCATGACCGCGATGACGAGCACGCCGCCGCGCCGCCCGTCTCCCACTTCGACACGGCCGTGCGCGTCACGTAGAGCCGCGCGGCCAGCTGCTCCTGCGTCAGGCCGCGCTCAATGCGCAGCGTCTTGAGCTTTTCCGGAAATTCCACGGGCATGCCCTCCTTTCGGCTCTCAGGATGGCCGACCTGCGCCGTCGCGGCAAGACACGTTTCGTATCGTTCCCGTCACGCCTGATGGCGGGCGCGGGCCACGACGGCGATGGTGGCACAGTCGTCGGCGTAGGGAGCGCCGGCCGCGTCGCCGTGCAGCGACTCGACGGCGAAACCCGCGGCTTCCAGCTCGGCCGCGAGGGCCTCGGGCGCGAAGTACGTGTTCCACAAATGGTAGGCCGCAGCGCCCGCCTCGTCCACGATGGCGATCTGCTCGAGCGTGACGTCGTCGCCGTACTTGAGGCGACGCTGCACCTCGAGGTGCGGGCCGGGTCGCCAGAACCCGCCGTGCGGGTGGTCTTCCCAGGTGCGCCCTTCCTCGAAAACGTCGAAGGCGCGCGGCGAGAAGACGTCGAGCACGAGCAGGCCTCCTGGCTTCAGGTGCGCGCGCAGCTTCCGCAGCACGGTGCGGCGGTCCTCCGTCGACAGCGCGCCGTAATCGCAGTAGATCATGATGGCCGCGTCGAAGGGCCCGCCCGCGTCGAGTTCCAGGTAGTTCTGCAGCCGGTAGTCCACGGCGAGGCCCTGCCGCTCGGCCGAGCGGCGCGCGTGGTCGATGGAGCGCCGCGAGAAGTCCACCCCGGTGACCGCGTAGCCCGCCCGCGCGAGGCGCTCGGCGTACAGGCCAGGGCCGCAGCCCGCGTCGAGCAGGCGCGGGTAGGCGGCGGGCGGCGCGACCGAGGCGATCCACTCGACGGAGCGGTCGATGAACGCATGCGCCCTGCTCGCGCCCTCGAATTCGGGGTCGAGATGAGCGGCGAGCATCTGGGACGAGATGTGCTCGTCGTCCCAGAACGGCTCGCCAGTGAAAACGTAGCGCTCGGGCGGATTCATGAGGGAGGTCAAGCGGTCGTAGAGCGTCATCGGCATCGCTTTCGGTCGGGAACCGGCATCAGGCATCGCGTTCGAAGAAGGGCACGGCGCGGGCAAGCCACTCGTCGGGCAGGTAGATGGACAGGTAGCCGTGATCGTAGCCCCTCGCTTCGTAAAGGGTAGCCGACGGCACGTAGCTCTGGAAGAGCCGGGCCGACTTCTTCACGCATTCCATCTCCTTCTCGCCGTACCAATACTGCACCTCGGCCTTCGTGGCGCGCACGCCGTCCTTGAGCCGGTACCGGCGCATGTACGTGTCGTAGATGCTCACCATGGTCTGCTTGGGCAGGCGTGGCATGTCCTCGAGGTAGCAGGCGACGAGCTCGTCGGGATAGAGCATCTTCGCAGGCAGTATCTTCGGCATGGCGCCGATCTGGCGCCGGGCCGCCTTCTTGCCGAACATGAGGCCCCAGCACGTGTGCACGAGCGCGATGCAGCAGCGGGCCATGAACGGCTGCGGGATGCACAGGCTTCCGTCGATGATGGCCTTTTCGGTCACGTCGGGGCGGCGCGCCAGAAGCTCCATGACGATCTGGCCTCCCAGCGACACGCCGCCGAGCGCGAACACGCTGCCGCCGCACCGCTCGTCGATATAAGCCAGCAGCTTGTCGGCCGTGGCCTCGGTGGACACGTACGGCGTGTCGCATTCCTCGCCATGGCCGTCGAGCGTGGGCAGCACCACGCGGTAGCGGTCGGACAAGGCGCGTGCCTGTCGCAGGTAGTTCCACCACGCGTTGCCGCCGCCGTGGATCAGCATGACGCACGGGGCGTCTTCGGGTCCGAACTCGTGGAAGTTCATGCGTCGCCTCCGACGGGCGGCAACGAGACCAGGCTGAGGCTGCGCTGGGCTCGGCCCGGGGCAGACGGGCGGTCGAGGTAGGGCTTCAGCACGGCAGCCAGCTCGTCAAGGAGCGCGCGGTATTCCACATCGTCGAGGTTCAGCATGGCCGTGCTGAAGAATACCAGGTCGCGAGCGCAGTCGCGGTCGTCTCGCCCCAGGTAGTCGTTCATCTGCCGCATGAGGCCCGCATGGAAGGCGGTGGAAAGCGCGACGGTCACGTCCCCCTTGCCAAGGCCGCCCTCATGCGCGAGGGCGTACACCTTCTCGGCCACGCCGCGCACCGGGCGCTCCTCCACCACCTCGATCAGTCCGTGCTCCTCGAGCAGCTTCACGTGGTGGTAGACCGTGGCGCGCGGGACGTCGTCCAGATGCGCCACCAACTCCGAGGTGCGCACGCGCCCATGCAGGCGCAAATGCTGCATGATGCGCAGGCGCGCGGGGTTGAGCACGAGCTTGTCGACGTCCATGCGAAGCCCCCTTCCCTCTTCTGCCATCTTCCGGCTCTTCTTTCCGTCCTGTCCCCGTATTATAGTCTAGTTTTTTGGACTATTAAAGACAAAAGAATTCATGAGGGAAGGCATGTTTCGCAGCCATCGTATCCCCGTCCTTCAAATTGCCTGAAATCTCGTTTTGTGTATAGGTAGAAGGCGCCCAATCCGACGCAGAGAAACAACGACCAGGCATTTTGCCGACGGCCCTGCGACCATATTGGCTTTTCGGCGGGAAAACCTATGCACAAAACGCGATCTCAGGCAATTCGGGCATTTTCTCTGCAAACCCGCCTCCTTCATGATACATCCGAGAAGGTTGACCCCCACGTCATGCAGGATGGCGAAATTGCGACCCGCGACGCGTGCACGACTCCCCTTCTGGTCGGCGACATTCAGGGGACGGCGCCGCGCGGAACCCTTGAAACAACAGGGCTGGTGGAGGACACTGAGCATGAACTGCCACGAGCGAAGGAGAGTGCCATGGAGAAGCTGCCGCCTATTGCGAAGGTCTACGAAGCCTGGAGCGCCGTCGCTGACGGGCGCGTGAAGCTGCATCCCGACGAGCGGCGTGCGACCGTCACGTCCTCCAACGGCGAAAAGGAGTACACGGTGTCCTGGGACGAGGACGGCGCAGCGTACTCCTCGAACGACAATGCCACGTACTGGCAGGGCTACGCGGGCTACCCCGTCATCGCCGTGCTCATGGAGCAGGGCAGGCTTCCGCTCGACCGAGCCGCCGCAGAAGCGTTCGCCCACGTGGACTGGAGCGACCTCAACGAGCGCTTCAAGCACGACTACGCTGCGGCCGTCGCGCACGTCGTCGCCGAGCGCGGGCTCGACGCGACGCGCGTGGAATCCGCCGCGCAGACCGCCTACGACGCCCTGGCCGCCCTCGACCTCGCCGTCAAGCGCGGCTCCGTCCGCCCGCCTAGGACAAAGAAGGCCTGACGGCGAGGTGTTCGCTACCCGCACGGACGAGGCGAGCAAGGTTCGACACGAGCGAAAACCAAGCAGGGAGTGGCGCATCCGGTATACTGATCGCGACGGAAACGGGAGCGCGGAAGGAGCGCCATGGCCAACACGGAACGCACGCTGACGAATGCGGAGCTTGCGCGCAAGGAGGCTTTCGAACAGGCTCGGGTCGAATTGGAAGCGCAGGGATACCGGATGCATCCGCTCGTGATCAGCGTTGTCTCGGCGAACGTGGGCGCGCTCGCGACGGCGTTGCCGCTCGACGTCGTGCTGGGCGCCGGATTCTTCCTGTTGCATCCTTTCGGAAGCGTGTCCTTCCAGCTTGTCGATCTGCTGTTCGCGTTTCTGGCGTTCGTCGTGCTGACCGTGGTGCACGAACTCGTCCACGGCCTCACGTGGAGCCTGTTCGCGAAGAGCGGATGGAAGTCTGTGTCGTTCGGCGTGATCTGGAAGTACCTCACGCCGTACTGCACCTGCAACGAGGCGCTGTCCCGTCGCGCCTACATTGTCGGGGCGCTCATGCCCACGCTGGTGCTGGGGATTCTCCCCGTGCTGGCGGCGTACGCGACGGGGTCGCTGTTCCTGCTGGTCGTTGGATTGCTCATGATCCTGGGAGGGGGCGGCGACCTGACCATCGTCCTCAAGATGCTGCGCTTCAAGCCCGATGGAGGCGAAGTGCTCTATCTCGACCACCCCTACGAATGCGGCCTGGTGGCGTTCACCAGGTAGGCAAGACCGTTTCCTCTCGAATCCCAAGAAAAACGCAAGGAGGCGCGCAGGACGCTTCGTCCCTGCGCGCCTCCTTTTCTTGATGCGCTTACGCCTGTTCCGCCGCCAGCTCCCATTGCGGGAGGTCCTGCAGGGCCACCACGGTCAGGCCGTTGTCGCGGGCCACTTCCATGCCGGCGACCATGGCCTGGGCGCCCGCCAGGTTCGTCACGTGGGTGACGCCGTGCTTCACGGCCTCCAGGCGCAGCTCGTAGCCGTCGGCGCGTGTCGCGTGGCCGAACGGCGTGTTGACCATGAGCGCGATGTCGCCGTTGGCGATCATGTCGCACACGTTGGGCTCGCCCTCGTGGATCTTCTTCACCTCTTCGCAGTCCACGCCTGCCGCACGCAACGTGCGCGCCGTGCCGGCCGTGGCCACCACGTGGAATCCCAGGCGCACGATGTCGCGCGCGATGGACACGATGGAGCGCTTGTCACGGTCGCACACGCTGATGAACACCGTGCCGCCTTCGGGCAGCGCGTAGCTGATGGCAAGCTGCGTCTTCGCGAACGCCGCCGGGAAGTTGCCGGCAATGCCCATGACTTCGCCCGTAGACTTCATCTCGGGCCCCAGCACCGTGTCGGCGCCCGGGAAGCGGCCGAAAGGCATGACGGCCTCCTTCACGCTGTAGTGTTCCAAGCGCCGGTCGTCGGCGGGCAGGCCTAGATCGGCTATCTTCTCCCCCGCCATGATGCGGGCGGCGCACTTCGCCAGCGGCACGCCGGTGGCCTTCGACACGAAGGGCACGGTGCG
>CAJFVW010000139.1 GCA_904420575.1 uncultured Gordonibacter sp. | reverse complement strand
GACCACCCTATTCGTCAATGCCTGCATGCGTGGCGAGCAGTCCCGCACGCTGGAACTGTGCCGCGAGTATCTGGAAGGCAAGGAAAACGTCGTCGAAGTGAACCTGGCGGAGATGGGCTTGAAGCCGTTCGACGCCGGCATGGTGGCCTACCGCGCGCAGCTGCAGAAGGCGGGCGTGTTCGACGATCCCATCTTCGACCTATCGCAGCAGTTCGCGAAGGCCGACGAGATCGTCATCGGCGCGCCGTATTGGGACCTTTCGTTCCCCGCCGCGCTCAAGGTGTACATCGAGCACGTGAGCGTGTGCGACATCGCCTTCCACTACACTGAGGACGCCCAGTGCGAGGGCATTTGCAAGGCCAACCGCCTCACCTATCTCACCACCTGCGGCGGCTTCGTCGAGGGTGCTAACTTCGGCTACGAGTACCTATGCGGCATCGCCAAGATGTTTGGCATTCCCGAGGTGCGGTTCGTCGCCGCGGAAGGGCTGGACATCGTCGGCATCGATGTGGACGCCCAGATGGACAAGGCCCGCGCCCAAATGGCGAAGCTCGATTGAGCAAGTTGTCCGAACAACGGCGAGACTTGTTCGGCTCCGAGGCCCACGTCCGTCTCGCGCATCCTTGCGGCTTCGACCAGGGGCTCACGCTCGACGATGCGGCCATGATGATCCGCCGTGCGCTCAACTGCGTCGATCCGCGGCTTGTCGACCACGGGCTGCGCGTGGCGGCCGTCTTGGATGCCATGCTGCAGGCGGACGCCTCCCTTTCGGCGGCCGAGCGTCGGGCGGCGTTCTTCCTGGCCATGCTGCACGACATAGGCGCGTACCGCACGGAGGAGATCGACCGGCTGGTGGCGTTCGAAACGGACGACGTATGGGAGCACTCCTTCTATGGCTATCTGTTCTTCAAGGAGCTTTCGCCGCTTGCGCCGTACGCGGAAGTGGTGCTGTACCACCACATGTCCGACCGCTATTTCACCGAGCAGGACGATGCGCGCGTCCGTTTCCTCTCCCAGGCGTTGCAGGTGGCCGACCGCGTGGACGTGCTGTTGCTGGAAGAGCCTGATGCCGACGCCGCATGCGTGGTCGATCGGCTCATGCGCGCGTTGCCGGGGCGGTTCTCGCCCCGGGCGGTGGCGCTTTTCACGGAGGCGCAAGAACGGTTCGACGTTCTGGGGGCGCTTCGTACGAGCGACGAGCGGGCGAACCCGTTTCGCTTCTCCGACGAACTTCCGGTGGCTGGCGAGGCGGCGTCGTATCTGGACATGCTCGTGCATGTCATCGACTTCCGCAGCCGGCACACGGTCACGCACACGGTGACGACCGCCTGGGTGGCCTACGAGCTGGGGTTGCGTCTGGGAAAAGACGAAAATGCTGCGGCGCGCATCTACTGCGGCGCGCTGCTGCACGACCTGGGGAAGATCGGTGTGCCGTTGGCCATTCTAGAGAAGCCGGGCAAGCTGAGCTCCGACGAAATGGCCATCATGCGCACGCACGTGACGTTGACGGAGGACATCCTGGCCGGATGCGTTGACGAGGACGTGCTGCATGCGGCCGTGCGCCATCACGAGAAGCTGGACGGGTCCGGCTATCCGTGCGGCCTGTCCGCCGCCGAGCTGGCGCCGGCCGAACGCATCGTCGCGGTGGCCGACGCGGTGAGCGCGCTGGTAGGCACGCGCAGCTACAAGGACGCGTTTCCGAAGCAGAAGGTGCTCGCGTTGCTGCGCGAACAGGCAGAGCGCGGGTTGCTGGATGCGGAAGCCGTCCGCGTCATGGAACGCGACTACGACCAGATCATGGCGACGGTCGCGCGGGCCAGCGCTCCGGTGGCCGAGGCGTACCGGCGCGTCCAAGAAGAATACGGATGGCTCGTCGCCCAGCTCAAGCAAAGGATCCCAAAATAAGCGGCGCGCAGGTGCCGATGAAGCGTGCGTCTTCGTGTCGGACCGAACAATAATCTTGCAGACGAGAAAGGGGCTTTGACCCCTCTCTCATGGGCTTCGAATCAAAATTCACATTGTAGGGAGAATTACCAGGGCTTCCTCGTTACCTGCGGGCGAACAGTTCCAGCACCAGTTGCGCGCGGGTGCCGATGGGGGCGGCGTTCTCGTCAAGGAAGCGGCGCACGTCTTGGATGGGCAGCAGGAACGGCTCTAGGTACTCGGAGGGTTCCGGCTGCGCGTCGGCCACCTTTTCCACCTGGGCGAACACCACCTGCACGGTCTCGTCGGTGAGGCCGGTGGACGAGTAGCCCGCCTGGGGCAGCGGTTCGAGCGCCGCGGCGGCGTTCATGTCGGCGCGCAACGCGTAGCCCGTCTCCTCGCGCAGCTCGCGGTCGACGCAGGTGGCCACGTCCTCGCCTGGTTCCGTAAGCCCGGCGGGGAAGGCGATGCACCAGCTGTTCAGCGGATAGCGGAACTCGCGGATGAGCAGCAGCTTCCCGTCGGCCGTCTGCGGCACGATGCACACGGCGTCCGCGACGGGGCGCTCGCCGCGCGCGTTGCCTTCGAGTTCGGCGCGGTAGGCGTCGATGCTCTTGCGCGAGGCGCTTTCGTATTCATAGGTGGAACCGTCCGGCAGGGTGTAGGTCAGGACGTACTTCTTGATCCAACCGTCGGACACCTGGCGGATGTCGGCGAGTTGGGGGATGGCGGTTTCGGGCATGGGGCTCCTTCGGGCTAGAAGTCGAATACGTCGCCGACGTTCGCGGCAAGGCACAGGTCGGCGTGTTGGTCGCGGGGCGTGGGGGTGCGATTGACGATGACCAGGTGCGAACCCGCGAAGAAATCGATCAGGCCGGCCGCCGGGTACACGGCAAGCGAGGTGCCGGCCACCACCAGCAGTTCGGCGTGCTTGATGGTTGCGACGGCGCCGCTGAGCGTGCGCTCGTCCAGCGGTTCTTCGTACAGCACCACGTCGGGCTTCACGATGCCGCCGCACGCGGGGCAGCGGGGCACGCCGTCGGCGGACTGTGCGCGCAGCTTCAACAGGCGTTCCACCGGGTAGGCCTTGCCGCAACCCATGCAGAAGTTGCGCAGCACGCTTCCGTGCAGCTCGTACACGTGCTTGCTGCCGGCCTTCTGGTGCAGCCCGTCGATGTTCTGCGTGACCACGGCCGAAAGCGTGCCTTTGCCTTCGAGTTCGGCCAGCTTCTGGTGCGCCCGGTTGGGCTCGGCGTCGAGCGCCAGCATGCGGTCGCAGTAGAAGTCGAAGAACTCCGCCGGATGCGCGTCGAAGAAGCTGCGCGAGATCATCTGCTCGGGCGGATGCGGGTACTTCTGTGCGTACAGGCCGTTGGGACTCCGGAAGTCGGGAATGCCGCTTTCGGTGGACACGCCTGCGCCGCCGAAGAACACCATGCCGCCGGGCCGCGTGTCCGCCACCCACCGGCGAAACGTCTGCAGGCCGCGCTCGGTCTCCTTGTCCATGTTCCTCCTCGTCTCGCAGGGCCGTTTGCTTCATGATAGCAGGAAGGCGACCTTGCGGTCGCCTTCCTCAACGCACCTGCCGCTCGAACGGCGCTTCGCTTTGCGCCTTTTTCTTCCGCGGCATGTCAGGCGGTGCGTCGTGCCGTCATGCCCGCCCCGCCGCGCCCCAGTGCGCGGCGGGGATGCCTCGCGAGGTTCGCCGGAAGCCTTCGCCTTGAGTCCTTGCGCGGGGGCGTCCGGAGCACGTCAGCCTTCGATGGAAATGGTTTTCTTCTCTTCCAGCTTGGGCTGCTCTTGCTTCTTGGGAACGTCGATCTTCAGCGTGCCGTCCTCGAACTTGGCCTTGATGTCGTCTTCCTCGATGTCGTCGCCCACATAGAACGTGCGGCTGCACTTGCCGCTGAAGCGCTCCTTGCGGACGTACGTGCCCTTCTCGTCCTTGTCTTCCGATTCGGTCTTCGTCTGGGCCGTGATGGTGAGGTAGCCGTCCTTGAGCTCGGCCTGCACGTCGTCCTTCTTGAAGCCCGGCATGTCGATGACCAGCTCGTAGCCGCCGTCGGTCTCCTTGATGTCGGTGCGCATGAGCGTAGGGGTCATCTTCTGCACGGGCGCCGTGGCGGCATCGAAGAGCGCGTCGAACGGGTCGGTCATGAGGTCGCTCAAGAAGTTGCGGTTCCTGCGCATGGGTACCATCATCGACATAGCAATCATCTCCGTTTCGTGTGGCTCGGGGCGACACGCCGGCGAAAGAACCGCCGACTCCTGCGTGAACCCCGAAGCCTCCTGCTTTTCTTTTTACAGCTCCGTTATAGTCTGTTGGTTAGCACTCGTCAAGCGAGAGTGCTAATTCGTTACAATTTCGTCAACTTTTCCGCAGCGGGCTGCGCAGCCCATGCTAGTCGGCAGGGGAGAGTCGTCAGGGGATCTCGCGGGTTCGGAACGAAAGCGACACGTGGCTGGCGCGAACCTGTGGGAGAGACGGCGACGCTTGTCGCGAGTCGGGTCGAGCAGGGGGCTTCGGCGGTTCCGCGCGCAAGGGGCCGCACACGGTGTCCACGCGCAGGTTCCATGCGCACGGCTGTGCGCATGCAGGGACGTGCGCAAGAAGAAGGGGCCTCGGATCGAGGCCCCGTTCGTCGTCGCATGCCGTTCGCGGACGCTGGTGCGCTAGTGCGCCAGCTCGTCGTCCAGCCATTCGATGGCGTCGCGGATCACCTGGTCGCGCTTGAACTCGTTGAAGATCTCGTGATAGAGGCCCGCATAGATGCGCAGCGACTTGTCGGTGGATGAGATTTCCTCGAAGAAGTCGATGCTGTCCTGCGGAGACACCAGGCCGTCGTCGCCGCCGTGCAGCAGGATGACCGGATCGGCGAACGCGGCCGCGTTGGCGCGGAGCCAGTCGTGGCCTTCGTGCACGGCGCGCAGCAACGCCACCGAGAACTCCTTCGCCACTAGCGGGTCGGCCAGATACGCCTCTCCCACGGCGGGGTCTGAACACACGCCGTCGCCCAGCTCGTTGGGGACGTACGTGCTGTCGGAAAGCGCTTCGTCTGCCTTCGCCAGGCCTTTATGGTCGCGCGTCCAGGCGCTGGACAGCACGTAACCGGCCAGCTTGCCGGGATAGGCCGTGCCGTAGCTGGCCGCGCCGAACCCGCCCATGGAGTGCCCGATCATGAAAAGCGGCAGGTCGGGAAACGACTGCCGGGCGCGTTCGACGAACAGGTCGGTGTCGGACACGATCTGCGTGCGGTCGTCGTACCACGTCTTCTTCCCCATGGAGCGTCCGTGCCCGCGGTGGTCGAAGCGCACGACCGCGTATCCGGCGGCGTTCAGCTTCTCGACCAGGTATTCGTAGCGTCCATAGTGCTCGCACAGGCCGTGGACGATGACGACGGCCGCCTTCGGGTCTTCGGGCGCGTCGGAGCGTCCGCACAGGATGAAGCCGTCGGCGGATTGCACGGTGATTCTCTGCATGGGTGAGCCTTTCTCTCGGGTGAGGGGTCGGGGAGGGTGGCGGCGTCAGCACCAGGGCGCATGGCTGCCGACCGGGCCGACCGCCTTCATTGTACGCCAAAGCAACGCCGAGCGCCGCGCTCAGATAAAAGAAGAGGCAGGCCGGTCCCGCGCGCGTTCGTCGCGCCTGTGCGATCTGCCTGTTTCTGCTGGGAAAAGCATGCCCGTTGTGCGATCATGAATGGCGCCGCCCACGACAGGCGCAAAGGCGGCTCCCTCCATGGGCGGGTTGAACGGGGGATCGGTCGGCAAAACAATTGATGGTGCGGCGCCGAGGCGGTGCAGGCACAGGGTTTGAGAGGTGGGAACGATGCCGGACGGGGAACAAGGCAGATTGGTCATATGCCCGACGCCTTTGGGCAATTTGGGCGACATGACCGCGCGCGCCTTGGACGCCTTGCGCGCCGCCGACGTGGTATGCGCCGAGGACACGCGTGTGACCGGCCGGCTTCTGGCCGCGTTCCGCATAGAGAAGCGGCTCGAACGGCTGGACGAGGCGACGCTGGCCGACCGGGCCGCGCGCATCGTCGAACGCGTGCTGGCGGGCGAAACCGTGGTCTACTGCTCGGACGCCGGCATGCCGGGCGTGTCCGACCCGGGCCTGCGGCTGGTGCGCGCCGCGCGCGAGGCGCAGGCGCCCGTGGAGGTGTTGCCCGGCCCTACGGCGGCCGCGACGGCGTACGTGGCCAGCGGCTGCGTGGACCCGCGCTTCTATTTTGGCGGCTTCTTCCCACGCAAGCAGGCCGAGCGTCAGGCTCTCCTTGAATCGCTGCGCGCCCTTGACGCCGCGCTCGTGTTCTACGAGAGCCCCAACCGGCTGGTCGATGCGCTCGAGGCGCTGGCGGCCGCGTTCCCTCAGCGCGAGGTGGCCGTGTGCCGCGAGCTCACGAAGCTGCACGAAGAGGTGGTGCGCGGCGCGGTGCCGCAGGTGCGCGACCAGTTCGCCGCGCGCGAGCGGGCGGGCGGCATCAAGGGCGAGATCGTCGTGGTGGTGGACGGGCCAAGCGCGGCCGAGGAGGCGGGCGAGCGCGCCCAGGCGGAAGGGGCGGCGCGCACGCGCGCGGCGGAGCTCGCGGCCGGCGGCCTGCGGGGCAAACAGATCGCGCGGGCGTTGGCCGACGAGTTCGGCATTGCTCGCAACAAGGCCTACGATCTGGCGCTCGAAGCCTCCCGCGGCAGGGTGGAACCGGGCGAAGAAGAGATGGCGGATCGGGACGAAGGCCCAGCCCGAAGCCAGAGCCTGAGCCAAGGCTCGGGAGGCGAAGCTGCTTCCGCCGCGCTCCCGGGCAGTTGCTCCGTCCAGGACGAAAGGCGCGCGCGGTGACGGCGCGCAAGGGCGGCGCGGCGAAGCGTCGGCGCCCATGTGCGCTTCCGCCTGTCATGCTGGACGTGGACGGCTTGCCGGTGGAGGTGACGCGCAAGCCCGTCAAGAACCTGAACCTGCGGGTGAAGCCCGACGGCAGCGTGCAGGCGTCGGTCCCGCTCCTGGTGGACGACGCCTTCGTCAAGGCGTTCGTCCGACAGAAGCGTCCGTGGATCGACGGACGCCGCACCGCCTTTGCGGCGTCGCCGACGGGGATCGCCGCCGCAGCGGGGCCCGAAGAGGTGGCGCAATGGCGCGCCGTCGTGGAGGCGTGCACCCCGGTGCTTGTGGAGCAGTGGGAACGGGTCATGGGCGTGAAGGCCCAGAAGCTCGTGTACCGCAACATGACCAGCCGCTGGGGCAGCTGCCAGCCGGCCACGGGCCGCATCTGCATCAACGTGCGCCTTGCGCTGTATCCGCCCGAATGCCTGGAATACGTCGTCGTGCACGAACTGTGCCATCTGCTCGAACGCGGCCATGGCCCGGCGTTCCAGGCCCTCATGACGCGTTACCTGCCCGATTGGAAGGAGCGCCGCGCGAAGCTGCGGTAGGTCGGGGACTCGTCGGCTCGGGGCGAATCCGTCAGGCTACGGCTTGCAGCGCTCCCGGAGCCGTGGCGTGCGCAGAGCGGAACGTGAGGTTGCCGGGGTCGGTGGCCTGCATCCAGGCAATGTACGTGTCGGGGCAGTGCGCGTCGATGGCCGCTATGCAGTCCAGCCCCGCCAGCGTCTGCAGTGCCCCGAAAATGCCCGCCGGGCTTGCCAGCGAATCGACGTCGGGCACGTTGCGTGCCGCTTCGGCCTCGAAGGAGACCAGCGAGTCAAGCGCGCCTTCGTTCGGACGGTATTCCATGCCCGTGTTGCGCCGGTAGGCGTCCTGCATGTCGTCGAGCGTGGCGGCAAACGTCGCGCTGCTTGCGTCGGGCAGCACCACGTTGGTGCCATAGCGTCCGTATCCCCAGATGGAAAGCGGAAGCTGCGGCACGATGTCGGATTCGTTGACGATGTTGAACACGTTGCCATAGGAGGCGGCCTGTCGGTCGGGCGTCTTGGTCGCGCACGGGGCGGCGAAGGTGTAGGCGAAGACGTTGCGCGCCGGCGCCAGCTGCTGGGGGCTGCCGTCCAGATTGTCCAAGCGCGCGGCCAAGAGGTTGGCGATGGCGCCGCCGCGGCTGTGGCCGGTGACGAGGACGCGGGTGTGCGCTGGATCGGCGCCTCGTTCGCGCGCGTAGTCGAACAGGGCTTCCTCGATCTCCCGCTCGGCGGCCTTGAAGCCTTGATGGTCGGCGTCGACGGGATTCATGAAGTTGAAGTTGCTCAGCCATTCGATGCCGTAGCTGCCCCGTATTCCCACGAAAAGGATCGTGGTCGGCGGCTCGCCCTTCTTGCCCGGCACGGTCTTGCTGGCCAACGTGTAGGCCGCCACGTCGTGCGAGCCGGCGAAGAGCGCGCCTATCTCGTCCAGTATGCCGCTGCGCAAGGCGTAGGAGTCGGTGCGGACGTCGTCGAAACCCAAGGCGCCCAACGCCAGCTCGGCATAGGGTTTCGCGCCTTCCACACCGCCGTAGAACTGCGATTCGGAATTGCATACGGCGGCCAGCACGGAACAGGCGGTGGCCAGCTGGTGCTGGTAGGCGAAGGAGTCGCGTTCCAGCCAGGCGTCGTCGAACGCCAGGTTCGTGGAAGTCAGGCCCGAAGGGTTGTCGGCATCGTGGCCAGCCACCACTTCGCTGCAGTATTCGACGGAAACGGTGCCGCTGCCGTCGAAATGCGGCGCGCGTGCGACCACGCTGGCCTCGGCCTTCTGTACGGGCAGGAGGCCAGCTGTCATGCCCACGTAGCGCAGCTGGACGAAGAACAGGCTCAGCAGCAGGAAAGACGCGCAGATGGTCGCGATCGATTTCGCCACGCGTCGGGCTGCGGTCGCCTGCATGCCTTCCTCCTTAGCCTGTTCGTCGGTCGTGGATCGCGCTGTCGAAGACAGCGTACCAAGCCGTCGGCAAGCTGTCATGTGCGGGGAGCATAACTTAAGAATACTGTAAGGGACGGTAAGGTCAGCGTAAGTTCCTTCACGCGAACAAGGCGGTGGACAGGTAGCGCTCTCCGGTGTCGGGGAGCAGGGCGACGATGGTCTTGCCCGCGTTCTCGGGCCGCTGCGCCAGGACGTGGGCCGCATGCAGCGCTGCTCCCGACGAGATGCCCACCAGAAGGCCCAGCTTGCGGGCCGATGCGCGGCCTGCGGCGAGCGCCTCCTCGTCCGCGACGGTCAGCACCTCGTCGTACACGGAGGCGTCCAGCGTCTCGGGCACGAACCCGGCTCCGATGCCCTGGATGCCGTGCGCGCCGGCGGTGCCCTGCGAAAGGACGGGTGACGTCGCGGGCTCCACGGCCACCACGCGCACGGACGGCTTTCGCGCCTTCAGGTAGCGGCCCACGCCGGTGAGCGTGCCGCCCGTGCCGACGCCGGCCACGAACACGTCGACGTCCCCGTCCGTGTCGAACCAGATCTCCGGCCCCGTGGTTGTCTCATGGGCGGCGGGGTTCGCGGGATTCGTGAACTGCGAGGGCATGAAGCTGCCCGGCGTCGCAGCGACCAGTTCCTTGGCCTTCGCGATGGCGCCGGCCATGCCCTGCGCCCCTTCGGTCAGCACCAGCTTTGCGCCGAAGGCGCTCATGAGCCGCTGCCGCTCGACCGACATGGTGTCCGGCATGACGATGACCGTCTCGTAGCCGCGTGCGGCGGCCAGTGCGCACAGGCCCACGCCCGTGTTGCCGCTCGTGGGCTCGATGACGGTCGCGCCCGGCGCCAGGGCGCCCGCAGCCTCGGCAGCGTCCAGCATGGCCTTCGCCACGCGGTCCTTCACCGACCCGGCCGGGTTGCGGCTTTCGACCTTGCCCAGCACCGTGGCTCCGCCGCCGAAGATGCGGCTCATGTCCAGAAGCGGGGTGTTGCCGATCAGCTCGTCGATGCTCGCTGCCACATGCATGTGCCTGCCCGCCGCCGCACCCGTTGCCGCCGCGCCCGCGCCCGTTGCCGCGCCCGCGCCCGTTGCCGCGTCCGTCGTCATGCCCGCTGCTTCTCTCATATGCGTTTCCCCTTCCTGCGATGTCTTTTGCGGTATCAGGATACTGTTTTTCTGTATGCGCGGCCACGGGAAGGGGCAAATCGACCTTCGGCGAGCGGGCGACTTCTCGGAAGCTTCACATCGGCGATTTTCGTGCGTTCGGAAAATCCCTGTATGACCTGGCTATACCCTCCGTATTCCCAGGTCATGCGCTTGCACAAGAATCACCGCTGTGAAGTTCGCAGGCGCGCGCAGCGGCGCCTTTTCGCGCGTTTTCGCAGGAAACCGGCATACTACTCTCGTTAGTATGCCGATCTCCGCAGGTCCTCATGTTCAAGTTCCGATAGGCCAGCCCCTCATTTCAGCCCGTCCTCTCGATTCGGCGGCAGCCCGTCCGCCCGATACTGGGTCCAGTGCCGAATCCGGAAGAGAATGGATGGTGAGGATATGGAGAAATCAGAGGGGATCTTGGTCCCGCATGAGAAACCTTATCAGTACCAAGAGGGGGAATACACCGTCACGCGCGGGAGCGCCTGGTCGGGACCGGGGTGCCACCTGGGATGTGGCGTCCTTTTGTACACCGACAAGGACGACAAGCTGGTCAAGGTGGAGGGCGACCCCGAAAACCCCTTCACGCAGGGGCGTCTGTGCGTGCGCTGCCTTGACATGCCCGAGGTCGTGAACCACAAGGATCGTCTGACGTACCCCATGAAACGTGCCCGCGAGGACCGCGGCAAGGACAAATGGGAGCGCATCTCGTGGGAAGAGGCGTACGACATCGCCGAGACCCAGCTGAACGCCATCAAGGAGAAGTACGGCGCCGAGTCCGTGGTGTTCATCCATGGCACCGGCCGCGACATCGCCCCGTGGCAGTCGCGCCTGTGCTGGTCGTTCGGCTCGCCGAACTACGGCAACGTGCTCTCGGGCAACGCGTGCTACCTGCCCCGCGTGGCGGGCATGGCGGCCACCACCGGCTCGTTCTGGGTGGCCGACGTGGCGCAGCACTTCCCCGACCGCTACGACCATGAGGGTTGGACCATGCCCGAGGTCATGTTCGTGTGGGGCAACAACCCCATCGTGGCAAACTCCGACGGCTTCTTCGGCCACTGGGTCATCGACCTGCAGAAGCGCGGCATGAAGACCGTCGTCATCGACCCGCGCATCACGTTCTTGGCGTCGAAGGCCGACCTGTACCTGCCCATCCGCCCCGGCACCGACGCGGCGCTGGCCTTGGGCATGCTGAACGTCGTCATCAACGAGGACCTGTACGACCACGAGTTCGTCGACCTGTGGTGCTACGGCTTCGACGCGCTGGCCGAGCGCGTGCAGGAGTACCCGGTGGACAAGGTCGCCGAGATCACGTGGATCCCGGCCGAGAAGATCGTGGCCGCCGCCCACCTGCTGGCCGAGTCCAAGCCGGCCACGCTGCAGTGGGGCCTCGCCATCGACATGACGCGCGAAGCCATTCCGGCCGGCCAGGCCAT
>CAJFVW010000138.1 GCA_904420575.1 uncultured Gordonibacter sp. | reverse complement strand
GCACGCAGCGAAGAAGTCGCCGGCGTTTGCGAACCCCTTCGCTTCGTAGCCCGCCTGACGAAGGGCATACACGGTCAGGTCGCGAATATTGGTGTCGTCTTCAACGTAGTAGATCACAGGCGCATCGCTTCCGTTCGGCTTTGTCGTCTTGGCCTATTGTAGAACAGCAGAAAAGCCATGGGCGGACGACAGGGTCAAATCTGCGTAAAAGCCGCCGCGCGCCGTGCCTGTCGGGCGAGCCATGCACCTGCCGCCCGCCGTGCCTGTCGAACACGCGCCGCCGCGCGCGGCGGCGATGCGCGGCGCGGCGGCAAGAGGCGCCCAGAGCGCAACGAGGGCGCGCCCGCTATCCGAACCGCCCGGCAACGTAGTCGGCGGTGCGGGAATCGCGGGGGTTCGTGAAAATGTCGTCGGTGGTGCCGGCCTCCACCATTTCGCCCATCAGGAAGAAGGCGGTCTTGTCGGACACGCGCAACGCCTGCAGCATGTTGTGCGTCACCATGATGACAGTGTACTTCTGCTTGAGTTCGCCTACCAGCTCTTCGATCTTGGCCGTGGAGATGGGGTCGAGCGCGCTGGTGGATTCGTCCAGCAGCAGCACCTCGGGGCGCACGGCCAGAGCGCGCGCGATGCAGAGGCGCTGCTGCTGTCCGCCCGAAAGCCCCAAGGCATTCTTCTTCAGGCGGTCCTTCAGTTCGTCCCAGATGGCGGCATCGCGCAGGCTTCGCTCGACGATCTCGTCCAAATCGGCGCGCTTCTTGATGCCATGCGTGCGCGGGCCGAACGCGATGTTGTCGTACACGCTCATGGGAAAGGGATTGGGCTGCTGGAACACCATGCCCACGCGCCGCCGCAGGTTGTTCACGTCCACGGCCCGGTACGCGTCGACGCCGTCCAACGTGACCTCGCCTTCGATGCGGCACCCCTCCACCAGGTCGTTCATGCGATTGAGGCTCTTCAGCAGCGTGGACTTGCCGCAGCCCGACGGGCCGATGAGCGCCGTCACTTGGTTCTCCGGAAACTCCAGGTCGATGCCCTTCAGAGCATGAAAGTCCTTGTAGTACAGGTTCAGGTCGCGCACGGCCATCTTCGGACGTGCAGCAGCTTCCCTGTCCGCGCGGCTGCCAGGACGTGCGGCGGCCTCCGTCCGGCGGGCCACGTATGCAGGAACGCCCGGCTCCTTTCCGGACGTGCGTGCAGACAGCACGTCCTGCGCTTCCAGCGTCGCGTTAGTCATGCTTGTTCCCTTTCTCCATTCTTTTGGCCGCGAAGGTGGCCAGCAGGTTCAGCAGCACCACCATGACCAGCAGCACCACCGCCGTGGCATACGTCTCGTTCATGTGCAGGCCTTCGCTGGCAAGTACGTACATGTGCACGGCGAGCGTGCGCGCAGAATCGAAGAAGTGGGCTCCCAGCCCAGCCAGACCACCTTCGGCCAAGCCGCCTATGAAATCGGGCACCTGGGCGATGGAGCCTGCCGTGAACATGAGCGCGGCCACTTCGCCCACGCAACGCCCCAGCGCAAGGATGACGCCGCCCAAGATGCCCGGCACGGCCGAAGGCATGACGCAGCGGAACACCGTGCGCAGGCGCCCCGCGCCCAGCCCGAACCCGCCTTCGCGGTAGGCGTCCGGCACGGCCAGAAGCGCCTCTTCGGTCGTGCGCATGACCACCGGCAGCACCATGATGGCCAACGTGCAGGCACCCGCCATAAGCGAAAGGTTCCATTTCAGCGTCGTCACGAAGAACAGCATGCCGAACAGGCCGTAGATGATGGAGGGGATTCCCTGCAGCGTTTCGGCGGTAATGCGCACCATCTGCACGAAGCGGTTGCCGCGCGGCGCGTATTCCACCAGGTATATTGCCGAACCCACGCCAACGGGCACCGCCATGAGCAGGGCCAACGCAGCCATAAGCAACGTGTTCACCAGAGCGGGCATGAGCGACACGTTGTCGGACGTGTATTCCCAGGCAAACAGGCTGGGCGTGAGGTAGGGCACGCCGTTCGCCAGGATGTAGCCCACCAGGAAGAGCAATACCAGCGTGGTCAGCAACGCCCCGACGTACACGAGCCACCGCAACAGGGCCGCCACGACCCTGCGCGTTTTCGCATGGCGCGCCTCGGCGGCCGCGAACAGCGCCGCCAGACGGTCGTCCCCGGCTACGCCTTCACATGGCCCCGGAAGCTGAGGGCCGGGGCGGCCAGGGCCAAAGCCTGCCGCCTCCAGCGCTACGGTCGGTTTCGACGTCATGCGGCCTCGCCCCTCTTCCTGATGAGGTTGAACAGCGTGGTGATGAGCAGGATGAACACGAACAGGACCACGCCCGTGGCGATGAGCGCGCCGCGATGCAGGTCGGCCGCATAGCCCATCTCCAACACGATGTTGGCCGTCATGGTGCGCACGCCCTCGAAGATGCTGGAGGGTATGAGGGTCTGGTTGCCGGCCACCATGATGACCGCCATGGTCTCGCCGATGGCGCGCCCCACGCCCAGCACGATGCCCGCCATGATGCCCGACGACGCCGCAGGCACCACCACGCGGAACACCGAGCGCTCGTGGTCGGCGCCCAGGGCCAGCGCCCCTTCGTAGTGCTTGCGCGGCACCGCGTCGAGCGCGCTTTGGGCAACGGTGATGATGGTAGGCAGGATCATGATGCCCAACAGCACCGACGCCGCCAACAGCGAAAGACCCCGCCCCGACATGTTCTCGCGGATGAACGGCACGATGACCACCAGGCCGAAGAAGCCGTACACCACCGAAGGGATTCCCGCCAGAAGCTCGACGCCCGGCTTGAGCAGGGCCGCCACCTTGCCATGCGCGAACCGCGACAGGAAGATGGCGCACAGAAGCCCGGTGGGCACGCCGATCAGCAGGGCGCCCGCCGTCACGTAGACGCTGCCCACGATCATGGGGAAGATGCCGTAGATGTCGTTCGCCGGACGCCAAGTGGTGCCGAACAGAAAATCGGGAAGGCCTATCTGCGCGATGGCCGGCACGCCGTTGGCGAACAGAAAGACGCAGATCAGGGCAACTGCAAGGAGGGAAATCCCTGCAGCTGCCATGAACAGCGCCCGCGCAAGGCCTTCTTTTATCTGAAGGCGCGACATGACTAGGCCAACGCTTCTTCCCAGGTCGTGATTTCGCCCGTGTAGATCGACTTGATCTGGTCGGACGTCAGGCCTTTGATGGAAGAATCCTTGTTCACTATGACGGCGATGCCATCCTGGGCGATGACGGTGCCGGTCACGGCGGACTCGGAGTCCTTCAGCTCGCGGGAAGCCATGCCGATGTCGCAGGTTCCTTCGGTCGCCATGTTGACGCCGGTGGTGGAGTCGGACTGCTGCACCTCGATGGTCACGCCGGAGTTGATGGCCTGATAGGCCTCGGCCAGCTTTTCCATGACGGGCGTCACCGAAGACGACCCGGCGACCACGATCTTGCCGGACACGCCGGAGCCGACATAGGCGGCAGCACCGTCTTCGACGGCAATGTAGCCTTCTTCTTCCACGATGGCCTGGCCGTCGGCGCTCAGGATGAAGTCAATGAAGTCCTGCGCCACGTCGGACAGGCCGTCCTTCGTGACGATGTTGAAGGGGCGCGCGACCTTGTACGTGCCGCTCTTCACGTTCTCGGCCGTGGCCTCCACGCCATCGACCTCGACGGCCTTCACCGTGTCGTTCAGGGAACCCAAGGATATGTAGCCGATGCCGTTCGGGTCGCCTGCCACCGAAGTCATCATGACGGACGTGGAGTTGGTGATGGCTGCCGCGGGCGTGGTCATATCCACCTTCTCGCCGCTCGCGTCCTTTTCCTCGACGCCCATGAGCTCGATGAACGCGCTACGGGTCCCCGACCCGTCCTCGCGCGAGTACACCGAAACCTCGCCGGACGGCGACACGTCATCTGCTGCAGCGGCGTCTCCAGCCGCCTGGCCCGAATCGGCGCTATTCCCCGAGGCACAGCCGGCCAGGGCGAACGCGCCCAGGGCAAGCACGGCGCCCACGGCCAGGATCATGATCTTCTTTTTCATTTCGTTCCTTTCATCGTGCAGCTTTTCGCCTGTGTTCGATTTCGCGGCGGCAAGAGACCGATCGCCTCCGCGCATGATGGACATGATGAGGAATGCGCATCAAAGCCCTGTTGGAAGGAAGTCAAATCTCGGTAAAGTCTGCAAGGCGCAGAGACGCCGTCGCCTTCTCGACAATGACAGGTGAACTAAGCGTTACAATGGCAGGGAAGGAAATTTCAGACGAAGGGGGAACCGCATATGAAACTTTCCGCGCGCAATCAGCTCAAGGGCACCATCACCGCCATCCATCCGGGAGCCGTGAACGCCATCGTCATCATGGAGCTGGAAGGTGGCCAACTCATCACGTCGTCCATTTCCATGGGCTCGCTCAAAGACCTGGAGTTGGAGGTAGGCAAGGAAGCCTATGCCATCATCAAGGCTTCGTCCGTCATCATCGGCGTGGACGACTAGCCGGCAACCAGCCCAAAGCAGACTCCATGGCGGCCTTCCTTTCGGGAGGCCGCTTCCTTTTGGGGCTTTCGATGTGCCCGCTGGCACGCCCTCTAGTACACGTTGTGAATGACCTCGGCCGATCCTCGCAGGCCCTCGATGGGAAAACGGGTGCCGTCGTCCAGCACCACCGTACCGTCGAAGGTGCCGAAGACCTGATGCTGGTCGGAGCGGATGAGCTTGAAGTCCATGTAGTCGATGCGGTCGATGGCCGGCGTGAACATCAGGTCCAAGCGGCCTTCGCCATCGGTCATGTGCCAGGGCTGCATGAGTTCGTAGCGGTCGGCGATCTTGCGCGCGTCGCGCCGCTTCTGGGGAATGCCGAAATCGACCCGCCCCAGCTTGACGGCCGCGCCGTCCACAAACGCCATGTTCTCCGAGGCCGCCGAGGTGTCGCCGAACCCGTATCCCAGGTTCAGGCCGAACCGATGGCGCCCGCCGGCTTGCGAAGCCCCGGAAAGGCGGGCGCCCGCCTTCCCCTGCTTATGAACCGGACCGTGCTGCCAACCTTGGCCGACGGCCCAGAACCAGGTGTTGTCGCGCGTCCACACGCCGCGGCCCCAATCCAAAAGTCCGAACGAGTTTTCAGGCCTGAACCCATGCACCAGGGTGCCCTTCTTGAAACTGCCTCGGACCTGCATGGCCACGATCTTCTGGTTGTAATAGAACGCGAGTTCGTCCTCTGCCCACGGCGTCGCGATCACCATGGTGTCGCGCGGCTCCTCGTCCAGCAGTGCCTCGAACGTCAGGTCTTCGTCGCCGTCGAACCGCCTGAACGTCGCGCGGAGCCGACGCTGACCATCGGCCGCTTCGAAACTCAGGGCCACGCGGCTGTTCTCGAACGACGACACCCCTGAAGCCGACGACTCGGGCAGATGGAAGCGTCCGAAGGGAAACGGCGTGATGACGCTCGTGGTCTTGTAGGCCGCTTGAGCGAAGTCGATGAGCGAGACCGACACGAGGCCGGCGTAGCCCATGTCGCTCAGCGTGAGCGCCACGGCGTATTCGTCATCGTTGACCAGGTAGTAGTCCCACTCCTTGATGCGCCAGGCGGACGCCTTCACGTTCTTGCGGTGGTATTCGAGCAGAAGGGACGTCGCGTATCCCGGACAGGCCAAGGTCCCGTCGCCGTTGTGCAGCGGGCCCGGCTGGTCGATCCTCGTTTCACCCCGTTCGTCCTGCATGGCCATGGTGTCCCCTCCTCGCTTTCAGTCGTGCCTGGCATGTTCCTTCTGTTTCGCGGACTCGGCAGGCTTGCTGTCCGCAGGCGTCCCTCCCCCGTCCGATCCCTGACGAGGCCCATGCGCCCTCTCCTGCCGGGAACGAGGCGTGGCGGATGCCGGGGCCGGCTTCTCGCCGGGCTTGGCTTCCTCGGGACCCCCTTGACCCGACGGGCGGGTGAGCGGGGCGATGGCACGCAGCACCGCGTCCTTGGCTTTCGAGACGTTGCGCGCATCGGCCATGGTGAAGGCCAGCGAGCCTTTGAAACCGGTCCCGGTGATCTCCGAGAACATGAGCTCGGGCTTCTTCTTCACCTTGCCGACGGCGCTTGCCGCCTCGTCGGCGGCCTTCTCGATGGCCGAGGCCGTACGCGTGAGGTCTTCTCCGTTCGTGGTCACCACCACCGGCAGACCCGTCTGGTTAGGAGGCGGCAGCTGCACGAGGGCCGTCTTGTTGATGATGGAGTTGGGAATGATGATCTCCTCGCCGGCAGAGTTCTTGATGGTGGTGTGGCGCCATGTGACGTCGCGCACCACGCCCGACTCGCTGCCGACCGTGATGTTGTCGCCGGGCTTGATGATGCGCAGCAGGCTCAGCTGCAAGCCCCCGATCAGGTTGGACAGGGTGTCCTGAAAACCGAGCGAGATGGCGATGCCGCCGATGCCCAACGCCGTGATGGCCGCGCTCACGTTGACGTTGAAGCTGGTGGACAGCATGATGCAAATGCCCGTCACCCAAACGGCGGCGCGCGCGATGTTGACGAAGATGGAACTGGAAGGCAGGTCTTTCTGCTCGTTGAAATGCAGCACCCGCCGCAAGAACCGCGTGAGCAGCCGCGCAACGATAGCCGTGATGCCCAGTATGACGACGACCGAGATGGCGGTGTTGAGCCAATCGGCTCGGACCAGACCGTCTATTTGATGTATGAACTGCTCCATGCGTTCCATCCTACCATGCCGGGCGCACGCGCGCCATTCGCATGCGGCAGCGGCCTTACCACGACGCGGGTTTTCGGGGGAAGTCCTCGTGAGTTTCCCATAAAACGACGGCGCCTGCCCCCCGGCTGGCAGAAACGTCAATCAACCGTTGGTTCGCAGAGCCGCGCCACGAAAGCCCAAGGGAACGGAGGCTGGCGACGTAGGGGCCGTCGACCAACACGTCGGTGGCGTCCAGCAGCGCGCGCACGGCAGCAGGGTCGAGTCCCTGCGAGAAAGCGCCCGCCGAAAAAGCGGGGTGCTCCGAAGCGGCAGACGCACGCTGCAAGGAGCAGACGGGCGTGGAGGCGAAGGCGGGGCTGTGGCAGATGCCCGCCCCCTGCGTCCACGCGGTGCCCTGCGAGCACGGAAGCGCCGATGCAGCGGATGCGGCCAAGGCAAGCAGGTCTTCGTAGAGGTAGCCCGTATACGTCCAGATGCCATAGCCGAGCGTCTTCAGCCGACGGGCCAGCTCAGACGCGGCGGCCGCCTGCTCGAAAGGCTCGCCCCCCGAAAGCGTCACGTCATGCACCAGGCCGTTCGCCCGAATGTCGGCCACCACGTCGTCGATGGCGAGCACGGTGCCGCCGTTCCGCGGCTGGCTGTCCTTGTTGTGACACCCCGGACAACCGTGCGTGCATCCCTGCACGAACACGGCATAGCGCAGCCCCGGCCCATCCACGATGGAATCCGGAGCCGTGCCATACAGGCGGATGGTTTCAGGAGTGGTCATGGCAGCCTCGCATGCGCCCGCAAGGGCGCTATCGCATCGCAGGTTGGCGTAGTAAGTCAGCGAGGGCGGCCATGGTGCCCGAGATTCGTGGGATGGTGCGAACGTCGCGTGCTTCGTACGCAAGTTCGCAGCATAGCGCGAAGATCGAGCGCCACGGCCGCTCGCAGCGTCAGGTGGCCGGGTAATCCCGGCGGCCGCTAAGCCGACGGAACGGAATGCTTGACACGGTCGCTCTCTTCGGCGCGCTTGGCGTCGTTGAAGCGGTCGAGCGTGCCCACCAGATAGCCGGTGATGCGGCGGATGCGCTCGAAGGGCACCCCGTGCTCTTCCTCGCTGCGGCCGCACTGTGGGCACACGTCCTCGATGATGCCGTTGTACCCGCACACGGGGTCGCGGTCGACGGGGTGGTTCACCGAACCGTAACCCATGCCGCAGTCCTTCATGTGGCGAATCACGGCCTCGAACGCTTCCAGGTTGTCGGTCGGGTCGCCGTCGAGCTCCACGTAGCTGATGTGGCCGCCGTTCGTGAGGGCATGGTAGGGCGCCTCGATGGATATCTTGTCGAACGCGCTGATGTCGCAATACACCGGCACGTGGAATCCGTTCGTGTAGTAGTCGCGGTCGGTCACGCCCGGGATGGATCCGTAACGGGCGCGGTCCATGCGCACGAAGCGGCCCGAAAGGCCCTCGGCCGGCGTCGCGATGAGCGTGTAGTTCATGCCGCGCTCCTGGGACAGCCGGTCAACGTAGCTGCGCATGTGCCCCACGATCTCCAGTCCCAGGCGCTGCGCCTCGGGCGATTCGCCATGATGCTTGCCTGTCAAGGCCACGAGCGCTTCGGCCAGGCCGATGAAACCGGTGGTTAGCGTGCCGTGCTTGAGGACCTCGCGCTGTTCGTCGCCCGGCGCCAGGTTCTCGGAATCGATCCACACGCCCTGACCCATGAGGAACGGCGCGTTGTACACCTTCTTGCGCGCTTGGATTTCGAAGCGCTCGTCCAGCTGTCCCGTCACCAGCGCCAGCTTCGCGTCCAGAAGGTCGAAGAACAGTTCCAGATCGCCCTTCGCACGGATTGCCAGGCGCGGCAGGTTGATGGACGTGAACGACAGGTTGCCACGGCCCGGCGTGACCTCGCGGTCGGGGTCGAACACGTTGCCCATCACGCGCGTGCGGCAGCCCATGTAGGCGATCTCGGTTTCGGGTGTGCCCTTGTAATACTGTGCGTTGAACGGCGCGTCCAGGAAGCTGAAGTTGGGGAACAGCCGTTTCGCCGAGCAGTGCATGGCGAGCTTGAACAGGTCGTAGTTCGGGTCGCCCGGATTGTAGTTCACGCCTTCCTTCACGCGGAAGATCTGCACGGGGAAGATGGGCGTCTCACCGGAGCCGAGGCCTTCCTCGGTGGCGAGCAGCATGTTCCTCACCACCATGCGGCCTTCGGGGCTGGTGTCCATGCCGTAGTTCACCGAGCTGAACGGCGTCTGCGCGCCGGCACGGGAATGCATGGTGTTCAGGTTGTGCACGAGCGCCTCCATGGCCTGGAACGTCGCGCGGTCGGTGTCGGCCGCGGCGTTCTTTTCGGCGTAGGCCATGATGCGACGCGCCGTGTCGGCGGCGGATGCAGAAGCGGCCGGCGCGGCCGTGTCGGCTGGTACGTCGGCGGCGGAGGCGGCACCCTCTTTCGCACGACCGCCCGCCAGCACGCTTTCCAGCTCGCGGGCAACGCCCTGGGCGAATGCGGCGTCCATGGTCAGGCTGGCCACCGTGCCCGTCTCCGCCTCCACGCGCGCGAGCAGGCTTTGCGCCGCCTCGCGCGGATCGTCCAGGTCGGCCAGCAGGTCGAGGGCTTCGGCAAGATGCTTCTTGTACAGGCGGCGGTACGTCTTGCGCACGCCGTCACCCAGGCCGTAGTCGAAGTCGCACACCGACTGGCCGCCATGCTGGTCGTTCTGGTTCGACTGGATGGCGATGCAGGCGAGCGCCGCATAGCTGGCGATGTCGTTGGGCTCACGCAACACGCCATGGCCGGTGGAGAAGCCGCCCTTGAACAGCTTGCGCAGCTCGATCTGGCAGCACGTGGTGGTAAGCGTGTAGAAGTCCATGTCGTGAATGTGGATGTCGCCTTCCCGGTGGGCGCGGGCGTACTTCGGCTCGATCACGCACATCTCGTAGAACTGCTTGGCCGATTCGCTGCCATACTTGAGCATGGTGCCCATGGCGGTGTCGGCGTCGATGTTGGCGTTCTCGCGCTTCATGTCAGAGTCGGATGCCTTGGAGAACGTGATGTCCTTGAGCGTCTGGATGAGGCGGCTGTTCACGTCGCGCACGCGGCTGCGCTCGGCTCGATAGAGGATGTAGGATTTCGCCGTCTGCACGAAGCCCGATTCGATGAGGGTCTCTTCTACCAGGTCCTGAACGCCCTCCACCGTAGGGATGCCCTCGATGGCGCCAGCGTCCAGCTTCTCGACCACCTTCGCGGCGATCTCTTCGGCGACCGCGCGGTCCTGCATGGCGGCACATGCCTGGAAAGCCTTCTCCACGGCCTCGGCGATCTTTTCCTGCTTGAATTCCGCCGTGCGGCCGTCGCGTTTGATGATGGTGGTGACCATGCGCCCGATCCTCCTGTGGTGTGTTCGTTTCCCGTTTGCCGTGCGGCGCATCGCGCCATGTTTCCTCATACGAGCAGTGGTTCTTGTCTGGTTTTGCCCAAACTTTCCACCGCTTATAAGCCTATTTTCCACAACATGTTGTGTCTTTGTGGCTTTTGACGTGGACATATAGTACCGGTCCGCCCCGCAAAAAACAAGGGTTAAATTGTAACTAATTTAGTATCATTCGTAAAGCTGCAGGGCGATCACCGATTCTTCATAAACGGCGCGCTTCCCGCCTTGGTGTGTTTTTCGGGCGTTGCCCTCTGGTAGGATGGTCGACATGAACAAGCGCCGTGCCAGAAACCCTTTTCGCCTGCTGCTCGCACTCGTCGCCGCGGGCGCGCTCTGCGCCGTCGGCGGAGCGGCGTTCTGCAGCAGCGCGCAGCTGGCCGGCACCGCGACAGGATACGTGAGCCCCTACGACTGGGCCGGCCTGGAGCGCGACGGCGACCGGCTGGCCTATTACGAGCAGGGCGCACTGCGCTCGCGCCTTGGCATCGACGTGTCCAGCCACCAGGGCACCGTCGATTGGGAGGCCGTGGCGGCCGACGGCATAGACTTCGCGCTGGTGCGCCTGGGGAACCGCGGCTACACCGAGGGCTCGCTGCATGTCGACGAGCAGAGTGCCGCCAACCTCGACGGAGCACGCGCGGCGGGGCTTGACGTCGGCGCCTATTTCTTCTCTCAGGCGACCACGGTAGAAGAGGCTCTCGAAGAGGCCGACCTCGCTTTGAAGCTTCTGGACGGGCGCACCTTGGAACTGCCCGTGGCCTTCGACCACGAGCCCGTGCCGGACGAAGCGGGCCGCGCCAACAGGGTGGATGGCCAAACGCTCACGGCCTGCGCGCTCGCGTTCTGCGAACGGCTGGAAGCGGCCGGGTACGCCACCATGGTCTACGGCAATGCCGGCGACATGGCCCGCTACGACAGGACGGCCTTGGGCGGGCGCCCCGTGTGGTTCGCCGAATACCACGTGGCAACGCCGAACGCCCCGTTCGACTTCACGCTTTGGCAGTACTCCAACAGCGGCGACGTGCAGGGCGTGTCCACCCCCGTGGACATGAACCTGCTGTTCCTGGAGCCGTAGAGGCGCGGGACGGCCGCCGGCGGACGGGAGGCGCTACTCCACCGTTCCGTACACCTGGCCCCAGGCGTGCCCCGTGATCGAGGAATTGATCTGGTCGCACAGCCGCTGGCGCGTATAGGTTCCCGGAGGCAGCAGCTCCACGATCTCGCGCAGGTCGTCGGGCAGGTCCACCGATTCCGCCATGAGGACGGCATCCAGCCTGCGCACCGTCTTGTCGCTGACGAACAGCGCGTCCACCACGTCTTGCAAGGCACCGTAGTAGGGGCTTTTCTCTTTGTTCGAAGGTTTGCTCACGCTAGTCTGCTTTCTTGATGGCCGCTGCGATCTCCGCCCGGGCGGCGGACAGAAGGTCTTCCAGAGCTTCCTCGTCGGGCTCGGGAGACGCCGCGTCGGCCACGTCGGCCACGTCGAACCCCGTCACGGCGGCGGCAAGTGCGCCCGTATACGCCGGTGTGGCTTCGCCCGTCGCGCGCAGGAACTGCGCGCCCGCACCTCTCAGGCGCGCGGCGGCCTGCACCATGACGTCGGGACAGTAATAGGGATTCTCTTTTGTAGGCTCGCCCTGCTTGGGATCGTGTTCGGCCACCGCCAACTGCACGAGCAGAGGCAGGTCGCACGCCTGCGCCATGCGCCGCACGAGGCCAGCGGCCACTTCGGCGTCGGCTCTGGTCTCGAAGCCGGCCACCGTCGCCCCGTATTCGTCCATGACCGCCACAGCCTCATCCAACGTGCCGCGGCCGCTGCTCAACGTGCCGTCGTCCGCCACGTCCACGGAGGCGAACACCGGCAGGTCGCTTGCCTGCCGCACGCCCATGAGGGCGCACTTGAGATCATCGCACGTCGCGAAGCCGTTCAGGAAAAACGCGTCGAACGAGAGGTCGGCGAACGTCCGCACGGCGCGCGCGTACTGGCTGCGGTTCTCGTTCAGGGACGCCTTGCTGGCCGCATCGAGCGGCAGCCCGCACGGACCAATTTCCACCAGCACGTGCTGCGGGCTCAGCGCCTGCGCGATGTCCAGCGAGGCGACGGCGAATTCGCGCGCGCGGGCTTCCATCGACAGGTGCGCCAAACGGGCAGGCGTGACGTCTGCCGTGTTGGTGACCAGGCACGTCGCCCCCGCCAAGGTTTCCAGGCGCAGGGCATCGCGCACCGAGTCGGGCTCGAACAGGGTGATGAACTCCACGTCGCGCGTGGCGTCGAATCCTTGGCGCGCGAGCCGCGCGTTCAGGGGAGCGGACAGCACGAGCATGTCTTTGTTGAGACGCAAGGCGATATCGGGCATGGCGGTTCCTTTCGACGCCTTCCATGATACCTGAAAACCGGGGCCTCGGGGCGAACGGCGAAGATGGCAAGGCGAACGGACAGGCGTTCTGTTTGTACGTACAATTCACCGATCATTCGCGACCGTTCCATAAGACGAACACGTCCCAACCATATGTTTTTCAAGGTCAACTTTTATAATGCTAACCAGCAGCTGATGAGGCTCCCCTCCTTATCACTGCACTGCTTTTTCCCCAATAAAAGCAGTAGCGGCGTCTTGAACGTCGCATCATCCCCTCCTTGTGGCCCGGTGGAGCTCCCCTCTCCCCGGGCCGATCCTTTTTCTGGGCGTGTTTGAGGCCTCCCGTGGCAAGGTTGACCGCCATGGGACCCGTTTGGCAAGGCTGACCGCTATGGCACGGATTTCGGCCCTTTCGAAGCCCTTGCCTGTGAAACACCTCTTGTTTCCCCAGGTCGCAAAATAAGAGGCGGCGAAGATCGGCTCGAAAACGTGCCATAGCGGTCAGCCTTGCCATTGAGGAACCACAGCAGTCTGCCTTGCCACGGCAAACATTGCTGGATGGCTCTTCGCCTGCCACGGCAAACATTGCCTCAATTTCAAAGGGGACTTCCCCGGCGGAAATGATAGAATCTATGCGCTGTTCGATGCAGCGCCCCCGTAGCTCAGCGGATAGAGCGTCGGTTTCCTAAACCGTGCGTCGGTGGTTCGAGTCCACTCGGGGGCACCAGAAAAGGTGCAGGCCAGCCGTATCGCCGGCTGGCCTTTCTCGTTCATCGGCGATCAGCCTTTAGAACGCGATCGCCTATTTGGGCGCAGGCGGGACGAACACCACCTTCTTCTGCTCGGTCTTCGCCTTGATGGTGGGAACGCACGACTGGACGGCCGCTCCGGGCGCGTCGCCCATGAACTCTGCGGCGCCCTCCGACGCCTCCTGCTGCTGGGCTGCGGCAACGTCGCCGGTGACCTGAAAGGCTTCCGGCCCTCCCAACACCTCGGGTGCGTCAGCTGCCGAAGCACCGGGCACCTGCGGAACTCTTGGTGCCCCAGGCACTCCGGGGACCTTTGGGGCCCCAGGCACCCCCGGCGCTTGTGGCGCACGGGGCGCCCCAGGAACAGGAGGCGCACCCGCGCCTTCCTTGCCCTCTCCCTGCGTTGCGGTCGGTGGTCTAAAACACATGACGTTCATCCTTTCACTCTCTGTTTGGCGCGTCTCACGCCAAACGTTCCTGCCAGGAAAACGACGACGGCAATCGCGACGATCACCCATGAGTCCAGTCGGATCATGTCCGCGCCGTACCCGATGCCGAACAGGCCGGCAAGCCAGCCGCCCACCACCGGATTGAAGAAGTTGCCGAAGCCCTGCAGCGCCCCGGCCACGGCGATTGCCATGGCCTGCGCAACCGGCTTGGTCAGCTCGGTGACGCGCATGCAGTATGCAGGCCATACGACGCCTACGCCCATGCCCGCCACGAACATGCCTGCCATGACGGCGACAAGCGAAGAACTGTGGGCCACCACCAGGAACCCGGCACCCATCACCAACCAAGCAAGCGGGATGACGTTGTGGCCGAGGTTCTTCTTCAGCCACCCGTATCCGAAGGCGCCCAGCGCCGCCCCTGCCATCTGCAACGAAAGGGCATTCCCGGAATCTGCCGGCGTGCCGATGCCGCCGCCTTCCACGAACAACGACAGGTTCGACGTGACCATGGTCGCGAACAGGTTGCCCACGAAGTACACGATGATTTCCACCCAGGCCAACCATTTTATGTTCGTCACGACCTCGGAAAGGGCCGGCCTATTGCCGTCCTTCTCGCTTTTCACCATGGGAATGCGCGGCAGCAGGCACAGCACGAGGATCAGCGATACGAGCCCCACGCTGTAGCCAAGGAAACTGAGGTGCCAGTCTACGGCCGCCAGCTGACCCCCGATGAATATCATCACGGTCACGCCTATGGCGCCGGCGGTCATGTTCCAGCCCATCATGTTCTCCCGCATCCTGCCTTTGTAAAGGCGCGGGATGATGGAGTCGCAGGCGGGAAGCGTCAACCCCGCCCCCATGCCCAGGATCACCCGACAGGCCAGTATGCCGTCGAACGAGGTGACGAACAGGGGGGCCATGCCGCCTATCACGAACAGGCTCAGGCCTATGACGACAAGCGTCCGAGGGTTGATCCTCACAGAAAGCCAGCCGTACAGAATAGAAACGATGCAAACCGCTATGCTGGGAAGCGTGACCAGAAGCTGCACCGTGGAAACCGCAACGTCTGGATACGATGCCGCTATGGAAGCGATCGCAGGCGAAATGCACGCAGAAGCGGAATCCTGCAATCCAATGGCAAGCACGGGAATCGCCAAAACATAGGGGTTCATTTCCGTGTAGTCTTTTTTCATAGCTCCCACTTCATTCGGATTGGCCGGCGATTGCCCGGCAACCGCCTTGCGCGATCAACAGACGGTTGCCCGATGTCCGTCATGCGCAGTTGCCCAGCACCTGCCCGCCGTGCGAGGCCAGCAGGCGGCGGCCCGACGCCGCGCACGGCGGGCGCCGGGAAATCGCACCGTGCCTGGAGCAGAGGCCGGCCTATCGCCTAATCCTCTTTCTTGGCTTCCTTCAGAACGCACCGCCGCTGATACGCCGTGGCGCCAACCGCGCACAGCAACGCCAGCACGGCAAAGCCAATGACCATGAGGTCGGTGGCAGCCCACACGCCGCCAGCGTTCTCCACCACCATCGCGGGCAGGAAGGTGGACAATGCGCCGCCCGCATTGGCGCCGATCATGAGCACGCCAAGGCCCATGGAAAGCAGTTCGGGACGCTTCAGGGCATCGGGAACCATGGCGAACGCGATGGGCATGTTGAACTGCGTCACGCCACTGTACACGGCGGCGAAAAGCGCCACCAGCGCGAAATTGAACGGCATGCGGAACTGCATGGCGAAGCACGCCATGGCGATGCCGCACACGACGGCCAGCAGGATGCCGCGGTTGCGCACCGCCGTCTTGTTGATGACCCAGCCCACGGCCAGCGAGCCGACGATGCCGCCTATGGTGGAAAGCGAGATGATGTTGTTGGCGGTGGCAGGGTCGAACCCTATCCCCTGCTGCAGATACGTCGGGTACAGGCCGGTGAAGCACCCGCAGCCCACGGCCAGGAACAGGCAGGAGAAGGAGATGAGCCACACGGCAGGCTCCTTCAAGCCCTCGAGGATGGACTGCTTCTTTTCCGACGAGGCTTCTTCCTTCGCTTCGGGCATGGGCGGGTTCTTGACGAACGCGACGAAGAACACCAGCATGATGGCCTGCAGTATGCCGATGGCAATCCATTCGCCCTGCCATCCGAACGAAGGAACCACGAGGTTTGCCAGCTGCGCGACCACCAGCTGGGCCAGCGACACCCAGATCACCCAGATGCCGTTCGGCAGGCCGCGCTTGTCCGAGGTGAAGTTGGCCGTGATGATGGCAACGCTCACCATGGACATGCAGCCGTAGGAAATGCCTTCGAGGAACCGGGTGGCCAGCAGCACTTCGAACGTGGGAGCGGCCGCGCCGACCACGTTTTCGATGATCGCCGACGCAATGACGACGATGCCGAACTTCTTCGCGCCTATCTTCTGCATGATGGCGCCGGCAGGAAGGGCCGTGAAGATGCAGGTGAAGCCTACCACCGACATCAGCAGGCCGGCCGAGGAAATGGGCACGCCGTAGAACTCCATGATGTTCGGCATGTTGACGGGCACCTTGAACATGCCCGACGCAATGGTGATGCCCACCAGAAAGACGATGATGAACTGCATCCAGCTGCGGCTGCTGTTCAATTTGATTTCGTTCTGAACCATGATGCTCCTCCTTGTGTGATGGCAGCTCTACCGCTTGTCGAGCGGGAAATCGCCCAGGTTCAGGCTCTCCTTGAGGTCTATTGCACGTTCGCCGACGCCTGCGAAGCCTTCGGCCTCGATGGAGAGAACGTACCGGCCCGGCTTCAGATGCTTGAACCAGAAATCCCCGAACCCGTCGGTCTCGGCAGATCTCGCCGACCCTTCGGAATCGCGGAGCGTGACCTGCGCCCCTTCGATGATCAGGTCGTCTTCCTTGCTCCACACCTCGCCTGACACGAACAGGCCGAAGGGGTTCAGGTAGTGGACCCGCGAAGCGGTCCCTTCGACGTCGTACTCGTCGGTCGCCTGGGCAACAAGGTCGGCAAGGTCCTCTTCTTCGCCGAACTGCAGCGCGCCGGTCGCACACGCGTCCACGCAGTGGGGCAGCGCCCCCGCATCCACAAGATGCGCGCACCCCGTGCACTTTTGTGGAAGGCCCAGGTCGTCGTTCCAGTAGATGGCGCCATAGGGACAGGCGTCCACCAGTTCCGAATGCCCCGCCGCCTTCGCGGGGTCGATGATGACCAGGCCGTCCTCGCGGCGGTACACGGCGTCGGGCGCGGCGTCCATGCAGGGCGCGTTGCCGCAATGGCGGCACAGCTGGGGCCGGTACTCCACCCGCACCTTCGGAACCTGCCCATGGGTCTTCTCGAACATCTTGAGCCAGAACTGCCCGGTGTCAGGCTGCGGCTTCGAATACGGAGGCCACTCGTTTCCCACCGTTTCGTCCTTGCACGCCAGCTGGCACGCGTAGCAGCCGTTGCATTTTCCCAAGTCGACGACGAAAGCTTTCATTCGCATTCCTCCTGAATCCAGTTGTGCATCTTGACGCCGTTGTGCGGATCGTAGGGACGTCCGAACGCCTCCGGGTACTGCTCCGCCAGCAGGAACACGTCGACCTTTTCGACGCCGACCAAAAAGCCGCTCGTCACTTCGCCGGGCGCGTTCTGGGACGTCGTCTTCGTCGGGGCAATGAGGTTGTTCGCCCCGCCGCGGTCGGAAACGCCTGGCTCGATGGGATCGAGCTGCGCGCCATGGTCCTGATAGACCACGCCAGGACGGATGCGCTCGGTCACGATGACGCCGCCCAGAACCCAGCCACGGTCGTTGTAGAGCTTGGCGATGTCGCCGCTTTCGAGGCCCAACCCCTTGGCGTCTGCCGGGTTGATCCACAACGGCTCGTACTTGTAGCCGTCCGGGCCGGTCACCTTGCAGGTGGGAATCTCTCGCAGCCACGAAATGTCGTCCATGTTGGCATGGATGCGCCAGCGCGGATGGTTCGACACCAGAAGATAGGGGTAGTCCTTCGCTCGGTCGCACTGCAGGCTTTCCTGATGACGCTTGCCGAACGGAATGTAATGGGGAACGGGAGGACGCTCGTCGTCGTCAGGGAAATGTTCCGCCAGGCCCGTCGCGTAGAACTCGACAAGCCCGGTGGGCGTGGACAGCGGATGGCCTTCCGGATCGTTGCAGAACAGCTCGAAACCGCGCGGCAGCTCTTCCCAGTCGTCGCGGGTCGGCGCTATGTAGTAGCCCTTTTCCAGGAAGTCCTCGTACGGCACGTCTTCGGGCTTCTCCGCACCCTCGAAGCCCGTCTTTATCCAAGCCTGCACGTCCTTGCCTTCGACGTACGCGTCGTACAGGCCGAGCTTCCTGGCCACCTCGCCCACGGCTTCCCAGTCGCTCTTGGACTCGCCCCGCGCAGGCACCGCCTGCTCTTCGTGGTAGATGAGCCCGAACGGCGCGGCGCCGTTGTCTTGCCCGATGTCCTCTTCTTCGTACTTGGTGTTGATGGGCAGCAGGATGTCGGCGAACAGGCAATCGTTCTCCATCCAGGGCTGCTGGGCGACCACGCACTCGAGCCGCTCCGAACTAAGAGCCTCGATCATCTTGTTGCCGCCGTTCCAACACGTGGTCCAGCAAGGCGTGTCGGTCCAGATCATATGGATTCCCTGCGCGCCCTCGATGGGATACCGGTACGTGTTGAACTGGTCTTCGCGCGGCCATCCAGCCACGGTGTATCCCTGCCACGTAAGCGGGTGGTCGTCGTCGTAGTTTCCCAAGATGGCTTCCGGCACCAGCGTTTTCGTGATGGACGACTTGGTCTGCACGAAGTCCCATCCCCGGTAGGCGGCACCCACCGTCATGTTGCTGGAATAGCAGGGAGCCGGCTGCTGGGAAGGAAGCCCGTACATGTACCATTCGATGAACTTGACCACGTTGCGTCCCGGCTTGCCCAGCCCCATCATGGTCATCAGCGCAACCTCGAAGCGCGCGGGCTCGTGGGAATAGGTGGAACGGATGAACGAGCCTCCGTTGCCATGCGCGACGCTCGTGCGCTGCTTGGCCCACTGATGCGCAAGGGCCTTGATCTGGCGCGAAGGGACTCCGCAGATGGGCGAGGCCCATTCAGGCGTTTTCGGCTGGCCATCTTCCTTGCCCAATATGTAGTACTCGAACCAGTCGAAACCGACCGAATGGGTATCCACGTAGTCTCGATCGTACAGCTCTTCGGTCATCCACACGTAAGCCACCGCCGCCATCAGCGCGGCGTCGGTGTTCGGGTACACGGGAATCCATTTGTCGGCATGGACCGCCGCGCCGTAATTCACATCGGGGCAGATATAGACCTGCTTGACGCCTATTTCGGTCAGCCAGAAGCAGTATTGGCTGGGTATCTGGCCCTGCCAGCCCCAAGGCGTGGTTTCCATGTCGCAGCCCATGAACAGCAGCATGTCGCTGTTCTCGGCAATGTCGAGCAGCAGGTTGCCCATGTCGAACTGGCCCAGAGGATCTTGGCCCCACATGTGCTTCGCGCCCCAGTACCAGCCTTCCCAGCTGTCTGGCTGGCGTGCCTGGTACGTCCAGTCGTCTCCCAACAGGTTCATGAGGCGCGTGGCGCATCCGTGGGATGCATGGACCACCTTGGTCTCGCCGTGGCCGTCTCCTTGGATGAGGATGGACGGCAGGCCGTAGGTCTCCTTCACACGCATGATTTCGTCGGCGATTGTCTGAGCCGCCTCGTCCCAGGTGATCTGCACGTACTTCGATTTGCCGCGGTTTTCTGGATGGCGGTCTCCCTGCGGGTCCCAGTCGACGCGCTTGTACGGGTGAAGGATGCGGTGGTCGGAGTACACGCGCTTCTTGTACGCATAGGCGTACGGAGGCAGCAGCGCCTTCAACGTTGCATGGAACTCGCTGCCACGCGCCTTGATGGTCCACGGCTTCAACTGCTCGATGGGATACTTCTTGTCGTAGCGCATCGGACGGACACGGACGATCTTGTCGCCCGACACGTCGACTTCGGCCACATTGGCTCCAATGCCGAACGCGTTCATGCCCGTCGATTTGTACACGGTTCTATCTTCTGGCATCAACCGAAACCCCCTTTGCTCCTGAATGCGCTTGTTGACGGTCGTGCTTCCCCAGGGCGTGCGCGCAGGGCCTGTGGCCTTGCGGCAAACAACGACGTTCGACCGGCGTCCCGCTCGAACCAATTTGATGCTAGAATTAAACCGCTTTGCGCGGTAGCGCAGATTTTTTCAAGTGTGGCTTTCTGAAATTGAATAAAGCCTGATCGAACGCATGTTTCTGCTCTGAAAAGAACGGGGGGTTCTATGCAGATAGAATACTTGCGGGAATTCGTCGCCGTGGTCGATGAAGGCAGCATGTGCCATGCCGCGCGAAAGCTGTTCATCACCCAGTCAGTTCTCAGCAAGCATATGCAGAATCTGGAAAAGGAATTCGATTCGCAGCTTTTCATGCGGACGGCAACGGGCATCCGTCCCACACCCCTTGGGCACAAGGCATATAGCGCGTTCTGTTCCATCATCGACGAGTACGACGACTTCTGCATGCAGGCTCATGACGACAGGAACCACATGTCGGGCCAGTTGAGCATCGGCATCCTGGGCGCCGACATCGATCGCTATCTGGGGCCGTGCATCCACGACTTCTCGCAGGCGAACCCGAACGTCAGCATCGCTTACAAGACCGAGAAGCCGCAGGAGATCGTGGCCGACCTGTTGGAAAACCGCCTCGACATAGGGTTCGCGCCGCAGAAAAGCCTGGAGGACAAGGGGCTTCTTTCGTATCAGGTCATTGCCGAAGACCCCATCAAGTTCGTGATGCCGAAGGACTGCCCGGCGGCGGTCCGAGGGTATGCCGTCCCCGAAGACATTGCCGACAAGACGCTGGTCGTGCACACGATCAAGGAGTCCACGGACCTGCTGAACGAGCTGGTGTTCTCCGCAGGATTCTTGCCGAAGGGAACCACCGTAGTCGACGAGATCGAAGTGGTGGCCACCACGGTCGGCAACATGGACGCCTTCTTCATTGCGCCTGACTTCATGTGCGACCGGTTCTTGTCGAGCAGCCGGGTAAGCGTGGTAGAGCTTTCGGTTCCTCTCTCCGTGCCGCTGTTCCTTGCCTATCGCTCCAAAGGCACCAGCCCCATTGCCACCGCCTTTTTGAAATGTGCGCGAAGGAGGGACGTTCGGGAGGAAGACTCGTAGCCCTCTCGGCCGAAAGAGCGGGCTCTTCTTCCGGGTTTTCGTTGACAGCGGAGGTCTTCGCGGGCAATATGGGAGAAACGCGCAACTTCGGCGATGCACGCATTGCGCGCTGCATTCCCCCTACACAGCCCGCAAGAAGGAGAGTCGCCATGCAGTACATCCATTGTTTGAACAACATCTCGAAGTTCGGCACCGACTTGCTGACCGACGCGTACGAGCTCACCGAGGATGCCAGCCAGGCGTCGGGCATCCTGGTCCGCAGCGCCGCCATGCACGACATGCAGTTTTCCGAAACCTTGTGGGCCATCGCGCGCGCCGGTGCAGGCGTGAACAACATCCCGCTCGACCGCTGCGCCGAAGAGGGCATCGTGGTGTTCAACACGCCGGGCGCGAACGCGAACGCCGTGAAGGAGCTGGTGGTGTGCGCGCTGATGCTGGGCAGCCGCGACATCGTGGGAGGCATCGACTGGTGCCGCCAGAACGCGGAAGACGAGAACATCGCCAAAACGGTCGAAAAGGCCAAGAAGGCGTTCGCCGGACGCGAGGTCATGGGCAAGAAGCTGGGCGTCATCGGCCTGGGAGCCATCGGCGCACAGGTGGCAAACACGGCCATCGACCTGGGCATGGACGTGTACGGCTACGACCCCTACGTGTCGGTGGGCGCGGCATGGAACATCGCGAGCGCCGTGCACTACGTGAAGAACCTGGACGACCTGCTTGCCGCCTGCGACTACCTGACCATCCACGTGCCGGCCATGGAAGGCACCATCGGCATGATCGACGCGCACGCCTGCGAGGTCATGAAGGACGGCGTCGTGTTCCTCAACTTCTCGCGCGACACGCTGGTGAACAACGAGGCCATGGCCGCCGCCCTGAAGTCGGGCAAGGTGCACGCCTACCTCACCGACTTCCCCACGCCCGAGGTCATGCACATGGATGGCGCCATCGTCCTGCCGCACTTGGGAGCTTCCACGGCCGAGGCCGAGGACAACTGCGCCATGATGGCCGTGCGAGAACTCATGGACTACCTGGAGAACGGCACCATCAAGAACTCGGTGAACTACCCGGCATGCGACATGGGCCCGGTACGGGAAGGCACCAGCCGCGTGGCCGTCATGCATGCGAACGTGCCCAACATGATCAGCCAGATCACCAATGCGTTCGGCGACGAGGGCATCAACATTTCCGACATGACGAACAAGGCGCGCGGCGAGCATGCCTACACGCTGCTGGACCTCGACCAGCCCGTGACGGAAGCCGCCCTGACCAAGCTCGCGAGCATCGACGGCGTGCGCCGCGTGCGTCAGGTGAAGTAGCGCAGCGAACAGACGACTCCGAAAGCAACGTCCCTGGTTCGTTCGGAACCAGGGACGTTTTTCGTCCGGCGGGCTCGTCCGTCACCTGCGTGGCGGCAGGATGCAGCGGTGCCCCGGCGTGCTGTTGCAGCCATTGCACGAAAGGCAGCGCGGCGCTGCGTGCGGGTCCTTCTGCCAACGGTTCACCAGGTCAGGCTCGCAGACGAGCGGGCGGCACAGGCCGAACGCAGCAATGCCGTCTTCCCGCGCAAGGCGCTCCATGACGTCGAAGCGACGGTTCCCGCCGGTCAGAATCACCGGCACGGGAACCTGCCGCGCAAGGCGCGCGGCGAACGAGGCAAAGAACGGCTCGCCCGCGCATTCCTTTGGGGAGAACGCGTGCCAGTCGCCGCTCACTTCGATGGCGTCGATCCCGTGTTCCGCCAGCACAGCCGCCACCCGGAGGCTTTCCTTGGGCACGAGGCCGCGCTCCGGCGTCTCGGCTGTGGCGGGCGCGGCCGGCGCGGCGGCGCTCACGTCCGCCGTCGAGGCCTCGCCCTCCACGCGCGCGGCATCCGCCGCAGCCGCCGCGTCCCCCGCAGCCGCATTTGCGCCCGACGCTCCTGCATCCGCCTCGGTCGTACAGACAGACGGCGCTCCCACGCCTGCCGCATCATCGAGGTCGCGGCGCTCGTCGGCGCAGTTCAACTTCACCAGAAGCGGAAAGCGGTCCCCTACCGCGTTGCGGCAGGCGTCCACCACCTCGGCCAGGAAACGCACCCGGTTCTCGATGGAGCCACCGTAGGCATCGGTGCGGCGGTTCAGGCGGGGACTAAGGAACTGGCTGAGCAGGTAACCATGGGCAGCATGCAGTTCGACGCCGTCGAACCCGGCCACCCGTGCACGGCGGACGGCAGCAGCGAAGGCGTCGCGCAGAGACGCCAGGTCGTCCTCGCTCGCCTCAACCGGCACGATGCCTGTTTTGGGATTCGCCACGGCCGAAGGCCCCAGAATGCGCTTGCTGGGAGGATCCAACCGCGTGGCCGAACCGCCGTACGCCACCTGCAAGACGAGGCGTGCGCCCGCCTCGTGCACGACGTCGACCAGTTCGCGGTACTCGTCCACAAAGCTGTCATCGTAGATGCCCATCATGCGCGGATTGGGCTGTTCGTCCGCGACGATGTGGGCATAGCCGGTCAAGATGGTGCCCACGCCGCCCGCTGCCAGCTCCCGATAGACTTCCAACAACTCCGGCGTCATGCGTCCCTCGTCGGTCGCCAAGCCTTCCCACGTGGCCGCCCTGACGAAGCGATTCTTCGCCCGCAGCGAGCCAAAGGAGACCCCGTCGAACAGCGTGCTCGCTCCCGCTGCTGCTGCCCCCACTGTTTCCGCTGCCTCTTCTGCCACCGTTGCCTCCGTTGCCACCGCCGCTGCCATCGCTCCCGCTTCCGCTGTCACACCTGCCTCCGCTCTCGAGCGAACGCCCTCTCCTGCATCCGCTTCCGGGCACGTTTCCTCTCCCATGCCCCTACCTGCCTCCGCTTTCGCACTTGCATCCATATCTGCGCCCGCTTTTATTTCAATTCTTCGACTGCCCGCGCTACCGATTCAGAAGCCCATTCTATCGCTTCGCAGGAGATAACGTAACCCAATGGCAAAGGCAGCACACGGAACAGCACGCCGTCAGGGAGCGACGAAACACCCAGGCTCCGACAGCAAGAACAAAGCGATTGCCCGCATCGTGCAATTATGCGGAAGGAAAGGCAATGCGGCGGCGAAGGGAGGCGGGGTCACAGAAGCGCTCGAAAGCGTCCGGCTGCCAAGTCTCGGGAAATCCCCCTCTGAAAAGCCGGCAACACACCCAGGCAGGCCAGATGCGGTATGATGTCAACACCGCGTTTGCTGGGGAAGCCGACGACCCTGGGCGAAGCCGCCAAGAAAGCCTCAGGCCACGCCGACGCTTGCCACGCCTGCCCCGCCGGCCATGCGCCGCCAGGCCGCATCGATGCGCGCAGCGGCGGGCGCGGAATGCCGGTTGCAGACTGCTTGCAACGGCAAGCGCGGCCCGCCAGCCGCCATGCCGCATGCCCCGGCCAAGCCGAACGGGCAGAACACCGAGCGACAGTAGGGAGACGCATGACCCGACCGGAAGCCCGATCATTCATCAACATCGTTTTGCTGCAATTCCGCGAAGACCTCGTTTCGTGGCTGTCGTTCGCCACCCTGCTGACCTGGATGTTCGGGATGTACTGGAGCGACACTTTCGCAAACGACCCTTCCGGGGCGCAGTTCGGCATCCTTCATCTGCGGGCCTTGTGGCTGGCGACCGAGGCGGTGGCGCTTCTCGTCATGCTCGCCGCGTCCCGGCCGCTGCTCCGCCACGTGCGCGCAACCGCCGCAGTGGCCGGGACGCTGCTGTTCGTCGGGACGCTGCTGTTCGCATTCGCGCCAGCGCTGGCCCCCTTCGAAGCCGCAAGGATGTGGGGGTCTGTGCTGGCAGGCGCGGGATGCGGGGGCTTTCTCGCCCTGATCGGCGTGAGCCTGGCCTCCCGAGGACCGCGCATCCTGCTGATCGACGTGGCGCTTGCCCTGGCGACCGCCTCGCTGATGGACGCCTTGCTGCTCGTCTTGCCGCCGACACTGAAGCCAATGACGGTGTCGCTGATGCCCGTGGTCGGCATCGCCCTTTTCGCTGCATCAAAGAACCCTTCGCCCTCGCCGCCGCGCCGCGATGCGCCGCAGCATTGTCCTGCCAGGTTCGGCGTTGTGCGCACCGTTGCGCTGCCCCTTGCCGTCGGACTGGCTTACGGTCTCATGCAGCGCCTGGTTGGCGACGTGTATGCCGCAGACGGCATGGGGGCAAGCGCCGCCACCGTCGCCTCGTTCTTCCTTTCTTCCCTGATCATAGCCGTTTCCGCCCTGTTCTTCGATTCTCGCGCCCTGATTAAGTTCATCTGCTTCGTGGCCATTCCCCTCATTGGCGTCGCATTCGTCATGCTGCCCTTGTTCTCCGACGGGCTGGAAGCCGCCCAGTCCATATGCATCGTGGGCTTCAACAGCTTCTACTTCATGGTTTGGGCGCTGTGGACAAGCGACGCGCAAGGCGCCCAGCTGCCAGCGCGCTTCATTGCGGGGCTGCTGGTACTGGTGGGTGCAGAGTCGCTGGGGTCGGTGCTGGGGTCGGGCATCGCTCCGAACGTCGCGGATTCCGACGCGTCACTGGCCATCGTGTGCCTGGTGGTCGTGTACCTGCTGCTCATGGCCGGCATGCTCTCGTTCGACCGCGGGCAGGTGGCGGCCAGACGCGAGCAACAAAGACAAGAAGGCGCGGCGCCTGTGGGGACGCGCGCCTTTCCGCCAAGGCAGGAAAGCTCGCAGGACGCGCCTGCGAACGCACGCCTGACGGAAACGCGCGCCGAACTGGAACGGCTGGCGGAGCGGTTCCAGCTGTCCGCACGCGAGACGCAGGTGTTCGAGCTTCTGGCAAAGGGACGCAACAGGGAACACATATCGAAGACGCTTTTCATTTCCGACAACACCACGCGCACGCACATGAAGAACGTCTACCGCAAACTCGACGTGCATTCCCAGCAAGAGCTGATCGACCTGTTGGAAGCCTCAGAGAAGCAAGATCCAAAAGCCTGACAGGCGAAGCGCGCGCCCTTCCCGACAGGGGAAAACTGGCTGCGACCCCTCCGTAGTGGCCGACGCGTCGGGCTAGGCGAAGCGCGCGCCCTTCCCGACGGGAGGAAGGGCGCACCGCTGTGTCCGCCGGACCTTGGGGACTTAGTCCTCGGTTTCCTGCAAGGCGTTTTCCGCCGCGCTGCGCCCGAACGCGAGCGTGGAGAGTATGCCGGTGCCGGTTCCCGGATAATACGACCCCATGAAGCCGCCGGCCACCTGCCCGGCCGCGTACAGATGAGGAATGGGCGTGTCCGCGGTGTCGAGCACCTGAGCCTTCGTGTTGATCTTCAGGCCACCAAGCGCGCCCAGGCTGTAGTCGTAGCTGCGCGTCGCGTAGAACGGCGGGGTGTCGATGGTCTCCAGCCCGCACACGCGCGTGGGGAACTGGCTGTCCGCCTTCTGCTCCGCAGACATGTCGGCGTTCCACGTGTCAAGGGCGGCCTGCAGGTTCGCGGCCGGCACCTCCATCTTGGCGGCAAGTTCCTCGATGGTATCGGCGACGAGCACCGAACCGTCGGCGATCTCCGTCGAGAAGTCTTCACTCATGGGGCTGACGCCTCCCACCGCCGTGCCGCCAAGCGCTGCGGCCTTCGAGTCGAACACGCCCCAGGCGATGTGGTCTTCCTGCGCGAAGACGGCACGGAGCACCCACGCATAGTGGTCGGACTCGCTGACGAAGCGGCGGCCGTACTTGTTTACCAGGATGCCGGGCACCTCGGGGACACCGGGAAGCGTGGGCGTGCCGCCAATGTTGTTGGAAAGGCCGATGAACCCGCCCATGCCGGCGAGCGCCGCGCCGACCGACATTCCCATGCGCAGGCCGTCGCCTGTGTTCGTAACAGCCGTGAGCGCGCGACCGTCTTTCAAAGCCTGCACCATGTGGTAGTTGAACGCCTTTGCGAATTCCTCGCTTCGGTCATAGCTGCACGTGGCCAAGATGACGGCCTTCTTGCCGCGATAGCGCTTTTTGTCGCTGGCCACCACGCCGGTGACCACGCCGTCGGCATTCTGGACCAGCTGCTCGGCAGCCGTGTCGTACACGAACTCCACGCCTTCGTCTTCCGCGGCCTTCAGCAGCGCGGCCACGTGAGCCTGGCCGTACATGAGGTCGTTCTCGTCGGTGCCCGCCAAATGGATGCGAGGCTTGACAAGGTCGGGGTCCACGTTGGGAACCGGCCCGTTCCCATACACCACTTCGTAGGAGATTCCCAGCTCCTTCATGAATTCGATGCAGGAGGGCGCCTGCTCGCACGCATAGCGCACCAGATCTTCGTCAAGCTGGCCCTCGCCGCACTGCAGGTAGTATTCGGCATGCTTCTCCGGCGTGTCGTCGGTCACCCCGGCAAGCGTCTTCTGCTCTTCCGTTCCGGCAGCCTGAATGACGCCGGAAGAGTTCACCGTGTTGCCGCCCGCCATGGCCGCAGCTTCCAGCACCACGACGTTCGCGCCGCCACGCGCCGCTACGACGGCGGCGGTCAGCCCCGCACCTCCGGCGCCGACGACCAGAATGTCGGCCTCCTGATCCCACGTCCCTTCGTCCGCCGCCGGCTTGTCCGCCCCCGCGCCGCTGCTAGGCGCACATCCGAACATGCCCAATGCGGCCAGCCCTGCCGCCGCTCCCGCACCGGCGAGAAAACTCCTTCGCGAAACCTGTGTCTCCATGGTTCCCTCCTGCATAAAAGACCGATACCACGTGCGGCCAAGCGCGCCGCACAACGGGTACACCTTATGCCACCGAATCCGAAAAGGGATCACATCGGCAATGTGAAAGCCGATGTGAAATACGCATCGTGCCTGATGAACGGAATGTCGCCAGAATGCTTGCCTTTTTCCATTCGCCCTTCCGCGCCGCATATGCGCTCACGCATGGCCTCCGCTCGCGCATGGCCTCCGCTCGCGCTCACGCTCGCGCATGGCCTTCCGAACAGATTTAGGCGCATTCCGATTCGGAATCGGCACAGAATCGCAACGCGATGCCACAAATCCACCGATTTCTGCGTCGCAACGACGCGTGCCTGGGGAAACCGGTTGAATCGACCAGGAAGGCCCCTCTTGCGATCAGGCACTTTGCCGACGTCCTCCCTTTTTGTTCAACGGAAAGACACCAACAGGTTGTCAGCTGACGCAGGAACCGGCAAAAATGTAGCGCCGTCCTTTTCTCCGCCGGACCGAACCGCCATGGGTGCGCGCCAAGCCGTCATTAGTGCGCCCGGGCCCCATTGGCATGCGGCGGACCGCATCCTGCATGCGTCCGTGCACGCCGGATCGCCGTCAACCTGCACCAAGCACCGTCAACCTGCCAAGGCACCATCGACATGTCCCGAGCCGCGTCCAGACACGTCGATGACGGCTTGCCATGGAGCGAACATCCCCATGGCAAACCAAAGCCGACATATGTCAGGTTGTTCCCTCCTGCAAGCTTCGAGCACATGCAGACGCCGACAGACTTCGGACGCATGCGGGCACTGACGAGAGAGCCCGGAAAACCGAAGGAATGGCGTCGCCCTCCATGTCGGCGGCGATCAAACGTAGAGCACGACGCTTCCTCGTTGGGCCGTTGCCGGCACGGAGGCGGCTCGGCGCAAGACATGGTGCCGTTTGGCAGTTTTTGCCGGATATGCGAGCCGCAAATCGCCGATCGTCATCCCGGCAAAAAATCCTTGCCCGCGAATCGCCTGTTCAAAAGCACGGAAGTCGTTTACGATTGCCGGCAGGCACGACAATCCGGTAAAGCGAAGCCGGATTTTTCAATCCATCCTCGCATTTCTGTAAAAAACTGCCAAAGGGAAGACGCCTCCGAAAGGAAATGTTGGAAACAGGCGATGCGAAACGGTGCAGAAACGGACAACGAGAACGGCGGAAGCCGACGACGCGAACGGCGTGAACGATGTGGAATAGGACGTCGGAAACGACGTGGAAGAGAGCGTCGGCGGCGGGCGTCGACGGCGAGGCGGGCGGAGCGGGAGAGGACGTCGGCGGCACGACAGCACAGAAGCGGGCGTCGACGGCGAGCATTACACATTGGTCACGCGCACGCCCGCTGGCTGCGCAACAAGCGCGTATATAATGACGCAAGGGTTCAAAGGCACGGAGCGCTTCCGACGCCACCGGCGACACAGCCGAATCGAAGAGTTTTTGCCGGGCAGAAGGGTTGAGGCGCTCGAAAGAAGGGAGCCTTGCACAGGCACACGACCACAGAAGGAGAGACATGCCCATGGCGCGCATACTGGTGGTGGAGGACGACGACGCCATTGTCGACACCCTCACAAACCTGCTTCGCAGCGAGGGGTACGAAACAGAACAGACCGGCCGGCAAGACGCTGCCGTAGCGCTGTTGGAATCGACGCGCTTCGACTTGGCGCTCGTGGACGTGTCGCTGGCGCAGGGCAACGGATTCGCCGTGTGCGCGGCCGCCAAAGCTGCCACTCCCAGTCCGGCCGTCATCTTCCTGACCGCTTCTGACGACGAGTACAGCACCGTCGCCGGCCTGGAAATGGGGGCCGAAGACTACATCGCCAAGCCCTTCCGCGCACGCGAACTGCTCTCCCGCATACGTGCGGCGCTGCGCCGCACGTCGGGCGCAAGCCCCGTGCTTGCCCTGGGTGACGTGGAGATAGACGCAGCGGCGGCCGTGGTGCGCAAAGGCGGCGTGGAGGTGGCGCTTTCCGCGCTGGAATACCGCCTGTTGCTGCTGTTCGCCCAGAATCCGGACAAGCTGGTCACGCGCGAGGCGGTGCGCAACGCCATCTGGGACAGCGCCGGCGAGTACGTGAGCGACAACACGCTGAACGTGTACATCAAGCGCCTGCGTGACAAGGTGGAAAGCGACCCGTCGCATCCGCAGCTCATCCAGACCGTGCGCGGCATGGGATACAAGGCAGGATCGTAGCGAGTCGCAGGTCGCGGGTCGCGGCGCGCGAGGGCGGACGGGCGTCGGGGCGGCAAGCGGCCTGGCGGCAGCGCCCGACGCAGTGCGCAACATGCGGCGGCGAGAGGATGCGGAGAACAGCACGAGGGCGTGCGGCGTGCGAGGCGCGGGAAACGGCGCGCGAGGGTGCAGGGAACGGCGTGCGGCGCCCCCCATGCGACCGACGAACGAAAGAGGACCAGATGAGACTGACGCACAACCCGTCGTTCTTGCGGCAGGCGGGAATCATGATCGTCGTGCTGGCAGCGATAGTCGCCGCGGCCTACGTCCTGGACGGCGCCCGCTGCGCCTTGTGGGCGGCGGGCGCGGGCTTGGCAACGGGCGCGCTGTTCGCGCTGTTTTCCGCCTTGCGTTCCCGGCAGGTCATGCGCCTTGCATCCGAGGTGGACGAGGTGCTGCATGAAGGACGGCGCATCGACTTTTCGGACTATCGCGAAGGCGACCTGGCCATCCTGAAAAACCAGCTGTCCAAAATGGTGGCGACCCTGCGCGACGCCACCATGCGGCTGGAAAAGGAGAAGGGTGCGCTGGCCGATGCGCTGGCCGACGTGTCGCACCAGATACGCACCCCCCTGACGGCCATGAGCCTCATGGTGCCCGCCATCGAGAAGAGCACCGACGACGCCGAACGCACGCGCACGCTGCGCGAACTGGAGCGCATGATCGACCGTGTGGGCTGGCTGGTTTCCACCCTGCTCAAGGTGGCGAAGGTGGACGCCGGGGCATTCCGCGTGCAGAAGGTGCACGTGGACGCCGCCCGCATGGCGCACGACGCGCTTTCGCCACTTGCCGCCGCACTGGACCTGCACGACATCGCCTGCACCATCGACGCCTCGGAAGGCGCGTCGTTCACCGGAGATGCCGCGTGGTCGGCCGAGGCGCTGGAGAACGTGCTGAAGAACTGCATGGAACACACGCCCTCCGGCGGCGCCATCCGCGTGGAAGTGCGCGAGGACGCGCTCGCCTGCCGCATCCGCGTCACCGACACCGGCCCAGGCATTGCCCCGGAAGACCTGCCGCACGTCTTCGAGCGCTTCTATCGGGGCGGGCAGGCGGAACGTGTCGAACAGGGCGCTGCGCGGGACGCCGGTCAGGGCGCCGAGCCGCAGGAGCAGGGCACCGGCGAACGCACCTGCCCGGCGCCGCAGGGACGCGCCGCCTCCCGGTCGGCGCAGGGCTTCGGTATCGGGCTGGCGCTGGCGCAGTCGCTCGTTTCGGCCCAAAGGGGCACGCTGCGGGCCTCGAACGCGCCCGAAGGCGGTGCGCGCTTCGACATGACGTTCCCCAAGATGAACGTCTAGGGCGAGGCGCGCCGCACGCCTCGCGAAGGGCGCACGGCCCCGCCGCACGCGCCCCGCCGCCCGCACGCATCCCGCCCTGACGCTCACTTTCCGGGAAGCGACCTTCCGTCGGCGTCCACGACGTCCACCAGCTCAAGCCGGTACGCCAGGTCTTTGCCAGCCAGCAGGTGGTTGAAGTCGACCGTGAGCGTGTCCTCGGTCTCGCCAACCACCTTCACGGGAACCACCTGGTGCGACACCGGATGCTCCCACGCCACAAGGTCGCCCACGTGCAGCGTCGCGCCCTCGGCCAGAAACGACCGCAGGTAGCGCACCACCCCTTCGGGGTCGTGCTCGCCGTAGGCCTTGGCGCAGGGCACCACCACGTCGCGCTGCTCGCCTATCTCCATGTCGTACAGCGCTTCCTCGATGCCGCGCGGCACCTCGCCCGCGCCCATGACGATGCGCTCGGGCTCCCCCGCAGTGCAGTCCTCCAGTGCCGGCTCGCCCACCGGGCCGCCCTGGTAGCGGACGTACGCCGTCTTGCCGGAATATTCCTGATGCTTCATGTTCCTGCCGCCCTGCCCGGGCGTTCCGGGGCTGGCATGCCTCATGCCTGCCAACTTGCGCGGTCGCGCGTACAGCATGCCCTTCACACGACCGCACGACTGCACGCCGGCCCTTTCGCCCGATCCTAGTCGTCGTCTTCCATACCCAAGCTGGTGCGGCTGTCCGCACGCTGGCTGCTGGTGGTGAAATGTTCGTTGGCCTGCACGTTCACCGCACCGAACACGTGGCGTCCTTCCTTGAACTTGTTGTGCGGCTGGAACGACCCGCGCGCCTCCAGCGGCTTGTACTGCGGCACGAACAGCACCTGCTTGGTCTTCTCTCCCAGCTTGCGCGCCAGTTCCTCCACGGGGCCGTAGTACATGACGTTCGCCAGACAGTGATGCACGCACGTGGGCTCGCGTCCCACCGCCGTGCGCGCAGCGCACAGGTCGCACAGGTCGGTGGGAAACGGCAGGCAGTTGTAGTTGAACGTGCCGTCTCCCATGTCCCACGGGCCGTCGGTCTGCACACGGATGCCCCACGTGCCCACCGGG
>CAJFVW010000137.1 GCA_904420575.1 uncultured Gordonibacter sp. | reverse complement strand
GCAGGACAAGCTGGGCAAGCGTCCCGACCAGCTTTCCGGCGGCGAGCAGCAGCGCGTGTCCATCGCGCGCGCCATCGTGAACCGCCCTCCCTTGCTCGTGTGCGACGAGCCGACGGGCAACCTGGACCCGCAGACGTCGCGCGGCATCATGGACCTGCTCGAGCGCATCAACCGCACAGGCACGACCGTGCTCGTGGCCACGCACGACCGCGAGATGGTGGACAACATGCGTCGGCGCGTCATCGCGCTCGACCGCGGGCATCTGACCCGCGACCAGGACCGGGGGGTGTACGGCTTCGATGTCTAGCCTTGCTTATTTCTTCAAGGAGTCGCTGCGCGGCTTCACGCGCAACCTGTCCACGGCCCTGGGCTCCATCGTCACGATCTTCCTGTCGCTGCTCATCATCGGCGTGTTCCTGGTCGGCGGCATCACGGTCGACAACGTCATGAAGTCGGTGGAGAGCGAGGTCTCCATCACGGCGTACGTCGCCGACGACGCCTCCGAGGCCGACATCCAGACGGTGGAGGACTTCGTCAAGGGGCTGGAAGGGGTGTCCTCGGTCTCCTTCACCACGAAGGAGCAGGCGCTCGAGAACTTTCGCGCCGCATCGACCTCCGACATCATCGACTCGCTGGACGGCATGAACCCGCTGCCTGCGTCCATCGACGTGGAGCTTGCCGATCCGCAGCTCGTCGAAGAGGTCGCCGGCCAGATCGAGGCGAACCAGACGTTCCGCACCATCTGCGACAATCCCGACGATCCCGCCGATTCGCTGCTGTACGGCCAGGGCTCGGTGGAACGCCTGTTCCAGCTGACGAACTACGTGCGCTACATCGGCATCGCGCTCATCGCGCTCTTGATCTTCATCGCCATGGTGTTCATCAACAACACCATCCGTCTGGCCATCCTTGCGCGCCGCAAGGAGATCGCCATCATGCGCCTCGTTGGCGCGTCGAACGGCTTCATCCGCGGGCCCTTCCTCATGGAGGGCGCATTGCACGCCATCATCGGCTCGCTTTTGGCGGTGGGCGTGCTGGAGCTTCTGCGCAACCTGGCGCTGCCGAAGCTGCAGGCCGCCCTCAAGTTCCTCACCTTCGACGCCAGCCTGCAGACGTTCATGATGATCTATGCGGCGCTCGTGATCGCGGGCCTGGTCATCGGCCTTATCGGGTCGGCGCTGGCCATGCGTCGCTATCTGAAGGTGTAACGGGGCGGACGGACGCGACGGCGCATGAAGCACGGCGACAAAAAGACCGTGGCGAAAGCCCGCAAGGAGCTCGAGCGCAACCGGCATCTCGCCCGCGCGCTCGGCCTCGTCATCGTGGTGGCCGTGGCGTTCGTGGCCGGCTTCTTCGTGCGCGGCGAGAGCGCCTTCCTGGCCGGGCTCGGTTTCCCGGTGACCGCCGAGGAAGCGGGGCCTGCGTCTTCGGGCTCGCCGTCGAAATCCACCTTCAACTCGGTGTCGGCGCGCGTCAGCGAAGTGGAGGACGTGCTGGCCGCAAACAGCATGGACCACTACGACCTGGACGCCGCCACGGCACAGACGCTCGAGGCGTTCACGGCCTCCACCGAAGACGGCTACCTGAGCTACTACGACCCGGCGCGCTACGAGCTCTACGTCAAGGAGAGTTCGGACGGCTCGTATTCCGGCATCGGCGCCCTCTTCTCCGAATACAACGGGCGGGCGTACGTGTCCGACGTGTTCGAAGGATCGGTGGCCGAGGCGCAGGGCGTCCAGCAAGGGGACTTCGTGGTGGCCATCGACGGTGACAGCTCCCATCAGTGGTCGCTGACCGAGACCGTCAAGGCGCTCTCGCGCGAGGAGGGTTCGACCGTGGTGGTCACGTGGATGCGGCCTTCCTCGCTGGAGGCGGACACGGGCGAGGAGTTCACGACGACGCTCGAATGCTCCGCGTACTCGGTGCCCAACGTCACGACGGAGCTTGCCGGCACCGTGGGCTACATCAAGCTCAAGCAGATCACCCAGAACGCGGACGACCTGGTGGGCAAGGCCATCGCCGACCTGACCGCGCAGGGCGCGACCTCGTTCGTGCTCGACATCCGCGACAACCCGGGCGGCTACCTCACGCAGGCCGTGAACATCGCCAACCTGTTCGTGAAGAGCGGCGTCATCGTGGAGGTCCAGACGCTCGACGGGTCGTCAACGAAGACGGCTTCGGGGCCGGTGGCGACCGAGGCCCCGCTGGTGGTCCTCGTGAACGGCTACACTTCCGCGGCCGCCGAGGTGCTGGCCGCGGCGCTGCAGGACAACAAGCGCGCGCAAGTGGTGGGCACGCAGACCCTGGGCAAGGGATCGGTGCAGGTGGTGCGCGAGCTGTCGTTCGGCGGCGCACTGCGCTACACGGCGGCGTACTACAAGAGCCCGCTCGGTCACGACATCAACGACGTGGGCGTGCTTCCCGACAAGACGGTGGCCGCCGGCGGCGACGCCGCAAGCGACGCCCAGAAGCGCCTTGCCTTGGAAACGGCCGAGTCCCTGGTGCAGGGGTAGCCTCCATGGCCCGTTCGCGGTCGCATACGCGGCGTCCGCCGCGTGCGAACCCGTGCGGCGTGCTGAACGTGCGCGGTGCGGGCTTCGGGTTCGTCCAGACCGCCGAAGGGGAGTTCTTCGTGCCCTCGTCCAAGATGGGAGGGGCATTCGACGGCGACGTGGTGGAAGTGGCGCCGCTGGGCGGCTCCAAAGGCCACAAAGGCGGTTCCGGCGCGGGCGGCGCCAGCGGCGCGGCGTCCGGCCAAAATCCTGCGGCGCGCGTCGTGCGCGTGGTCGAACGGTCCCACGACACGCTCGTCGGGCGCTACGAGGTCGCCGAACCCTTCGGCGTCGTTGTTCCCGAAGACCCCCGCATCCCTTACGACATCTTCACCATGCGGGCCGACCGTCCCGACATCGAGGACGGCTCGCTCGTGCGCGTGCGCATCGAGACGTTCCCTGCCCGCAACACGGCGGCCACGGGCGTGGTGGAAGAGGTGATCGGGCGCGCCGACGACGAGGACGTGGGCGTGGACCTGATCGTCGCGCGCCACAAGCTGGAGACCGCGTTCTCCGAAGGCGCCCTGGCCGAGGCGCGCGCTGCCGTCCTCGACGAGGAAGGCGCCCTTGCGGCCGGCTACCGCGACCTGCGCGACCGTTTCACGTTCACCATCGACCCGGTCGACGCGCGCGATTTTGACGATGCATTGTCTTTGGAGTGCGTTTCGACCTGGGGGTCCGCGGCGAGGGCCGGAGGGGCCCAGTCGCTCAGACAGTCCTGCTCGAACGAAGCGTCCAAGGCGCCCGCTCGGGCGCAAAAACAGTGGGTGAACAGTCCACTGGACTGTTCACCCTGCGGAACTCGCTTGGTGAACCCCTCCGGTCCTCGCCGCTCCGAGGGAGTCGAATCTTGCTTTGATGCCAACGCCGCCGAAAGCGGAGGTGTCGGTGGGGCCGATGGAGAACGTTCTGCCAAAGATAATGGGACAACAAGCGAGAATCCCGCAAGCCGCCGACTTTGGCGGCTGGGGGTGCACATTGCGGACGTGTCGCATTACGTGCCGTGGGGCTCTTCGCTCGACCTGGACGCGCGGCGGCGGGCGACGAGCGTGTATCTGGTGGACCGCGTGATTCCCATGCTGCCACACGAGCTGTCGAGCGACCTGTGTTCGCTCAAACCCGGCGAGACGCGGCGCTCCATGACGGCCGACCTGTATCTGGACGATGCCGGCAACCTGCTGCGCTACGAGCTGTACCCGGCGCTTGTGCGGTCGGACGCGCGCCTGACCTACGACGAGGCGCAGGCGATGCTCGAAGAAGGCCGGCCGGAAGACGACGACGCGCTTGCGTGGCGGCTTGCGGGGCTTTCCGCCCTTGCGAAGAAGCGTGCGGCGGCGCGCGAGGCGGCGGGAGGATTGGACTTCGGCACGTCTGAGGCGAAGGTGCGTCTGGACGAGGCCGGACGCCCCGTCGCCATCGATCTCAGGCACAAGACCGACGCGACCGGGCTGGTGGAAGAGGCCATGATCCTGGCGAACGAGACGGTGGCGCGCCATCTGTCCGAGCAGTCGTTTCCCTCCCTCTACCGCGTGCACGAGCAGCCCGCGCCCGACAACCTGGCGGCCCTGGTCCCGGTGTTCCAGGAATTTCCCTGGTTCGCGCAGGTGGACGCGGCGCGGCTCGTGGCGGGCGACCCGCACGCCGTGCAGCAGGCGCTGGCCGCGAGCCGCGGGCGGTCGGAGGGCGAGCTGGTGTCGACGCTCCTTCTGCGCTCCATGAAACGCGCTGTCTATCGGCCGGAAAACGGCGGCCACTACGGCCTTGCGAGTGCGGCATACACCCATTTCACAAGCCCTATCAGGCGCTATCCCGACCTGGTGGTGCACCGCATGCTGAAGGCGCAGCTGACGCGCCGACCGGAGAGGTTCGACCAGGAGGTGGCGGCCCTTCCGTGGATCGCCGAGCATTCTTCCGATCAGGAACGGGTGGCCGACGCTGCGGCGCGCGAATCGCAGGAACTCAAGATCATCGAGTACCTTCAGCGCGACGTGGGCAAGGCGTTCTCGGCGGTGGTCTCGGGCGTGGCGGCCTATGGCCTATACGTGCGGCTCGAGAACACGGCCGAAGGGTTCGTGCCCGTGCGTTCCCTCGGGCGGGAATACTTTGCCTTCGACCCGGCCCGCCACAGCCTGTGCGGCCAGGAGACCGGCACCGTGTACCGTTTGGGCCAGCGCGTGCCGGTGGTGCTGGTGGCCGCCGAGCCGCGCTCCCGCACGCTCGACTTCAAGCCGGCCACCGACAAAGGCGGGCGCCCCGCCGGCTGGTGACGGACGGGACGCCCGCCGGCCAGCGGGCGGCACGCGGAAGCCTATGCCAGCAGGTCGCCGGCGCCTTCGCCGGGCGTGACGGAATAGACCTCTTCCACGTGCAGGAAGCAGACGCCCTTGCTTGCGTAGTCATAGCCCATGGAGCTCAGGATCTCGTGCACCTGTGCGGCCACGGCTTCGTAGCGCGGGCCCTCGTTCTCGTACGTGACGGTGCCCTTCACCTGGAAGCCGCCCTCGTCGTCCCACGCGGACAGCGCGGCACGGGGGTTCGCCTGCAGGTTCGCCAGGGTCTTGCGCAAGTACTGGTCGGACACCATGACGGTCTCGCCGTCGACGGCCTGCTTCATGCTCACGGGCACGACGTTGGGGACGCCGTCGGGCGAGCAGGTGGAGAACGCGGCGGCGTAGGCGTTGTTGATCAGGTCCTGGCATGCTTGCGGCATCTTGGCCATGGAGAGCCCCTTTCTTCTCGATGCGGATGGCGTCAAGGCGAAACCCGCGCGGACGGCTTCCGCGTGTCCCCGGCCGCGATGGCGGTCGGTTCGCCGAAGCCGTCGCGGAATCCGCCCCGGGTGCGCCTGCTGTTGATTCTAGCCGACGGCGACGTCCGTGCAAACCACGGGAACCGGGTTTTTCAGGCAGTCGCCCACCGGGCAGCGTTCTTCCGCAAGACGTGCCAATGCGCGCGCTTTTTCCTCGTCGTCGCATTTCAGATGCACCTTGAAGCGGATTTCCTGCAAGCCGTTGCGCACGTTGGGGTCAAGCCCCATGAACCCGTCCGGGTCCAGGTCGCCTTCTATCTCCATCTGCACGCCTTGCAGGTCGATGCCCTGCGCGCGCGAGAATATGAGCGTTGCGATGGACTGGCAGGCGCCGAACGCGCACAGAAGTCCCTCGACGGGGTTCATGCCCGCGTTGGTTCCGCCGGCCTCTTCCGGCTCGTCGAAGACGATCTCGAAGCCGCGGCAGCCCGCCTTGACCTGCAGTCCTGTTCCGGTGCTCGACACCGTTACGCTTGTGGTAGATAGCATGTCCCTTCCTTTCCTCGTGCCGCCGTGCCTGCGCGGCGGTTGTTAACCAAACGCGTTCGCTGGCTCAAGTCTAGGAAGATCGCTCGGCAATGTTAAGATACAAGCGGATTTTTAAGTCGCTCAATGTTTTTTGAGCAGCTTTCACAGAGCGGGTCCAGGGGCAGGCCGATGACGGCCGCGCCGTGGGACGCGGGGAGGGATGGTGGCGCATGGCGTACCGGCACAAGCTCGGCAAGGACATACGGTGTCCGCTCGAATACGGCCTGGACGTGTTCGGCGGCAAATGGAAGTCGCGCATCCTGTGCGTCCTTTCCGACGGGCAGCTGCGTTACAGCGAATTGCGCAACGAGATGGCCGACGTGACCGACGCGGCGTTGGCCATAGCCCTCAAGGACCTGGCAGGCAGCGGCCTGATAGAGCGCCGGCAGTACGAAGAGATTCCTCCGCGCGTGGAATACCTGCTCACGGACAAGGGCCGTTCGGTCATTCCCGTGCTGCAACACATCTGCCAGTGGTCGGGCCTGTACTACAAGGAGGACGCGGGTGGCGCGGACGTGCGCCTGTCCCGGTGCCAGCGGTGCGACTACCGGGGTTGAAGACGGTCTTGATGGCGTGTGTTTCGCCCCGTCTGGTTTGATAGTCAAAGTGAATTTGCTACGATAGGGGCGCGTCCCTGCGCAGCGCACGGACGCCCGCGCCTGATCGGCGCGGCATGGCGAGCCAGAGAGGTCCTACGATGCCCGAGACGAAAGACGCCGCCCTGCGCACGCACGCCGAAACCGGCGACGCCGCCGCGCAGAGACGCGCAGACATCGACGGTCTGCTGTCGGACACGTTCAACTCCATCCTGCGCATCGAAGAGCGGTCGCTCGACAACCGGCTCACGCACGGGCTCACCATCACCGAGGTGCACACCATCGTGGCGGTGGGGCTGCACGAGCAGAACCCCATGAACGTGGTGGCAGCGCGCCTGGGCGTGACGCTGGCCACGTTGACCACGGCGGTGAACAAGCTGGTGCGCAAGGGGTTCGTCGAGCGCATCCGCGCCGAGGACGATAGGCGCAAGGTGCTCGTGTCGCTGACGAAGAAGGGCCGGCAGGTCTTCCGTGCCCACAACGTGTTTCATCGCCAGATGATCGACGAGGCGCTGGCCGACCTGACCGAGGAAGAGGAGCAGGCGTTCGCCGCAGGCCTGGCGAAGGTCAAGCGGTTCTTCGACGGGCACGCCTGACGGCGCCGACGACGTGCGCGCACCCCTCGGTTCCCCGCACGTCGCCCGGCCCTCCTGTCGCTTGCGGGGGGGCGCCGTCCAGCACTCCCGCCGCTTGCAGCCGGGGCGGCCTGCCGAGGCGTGTGTGCGCCGTGTTCGTTCTTGCCTTCCGCCGCGTGCGGCGAGGAGGCTTCGGCTTCTCCTTAAGCGGCGCGCGCAGATATCGTGAAAGCGCTTGCAATCAAGTCGGGGCACCCGTACCATGCTAGATACTTTGATTATCAAACTATTTTGACGGCAAAGAGGGCATGCCTGCTTCGGCGAAGCGGGCATGTCCCGCAAGAGAAGGAGAAGGCTCATGGCAACCATCGACATCGTCAAGGAAGTGCTGAGCGAGAACCTGGACATCGAGGCTGACAAGGTTGTCGACGAGGCCACGTTCGAAGAACTGGGCGTCGACTCGCTCGACATGGTCGAGCTGGTGTGCGACCTGGAAGAGAAGTGCGAAGTTGAGCTGGGCGAGCCCGAGGGCATCCAGACGGTCGGGCAGCTGGTCGCCCACATCGATTCGTTGAAGTAACGCGGCGCTTCCGCGCCGGGCCCCTGCGCTTTGCGTCCGCCCCCCTGGCGTTCTCGTGCGCCAGGGGGGCGCGATGCTTCGCCAGCAGGGCAGCGCGCCCGGGGAAGGGCGCCGCTTGCAGGTCTGAGAGAAAGAGGGCATAGCGCATGAAGACACGGGTAACCGAACTGCTGGGCATCGAGGTGCCGGTCATCCAAGGCGCCATGGCGCGCATCGCGAACGCGAGCCTGGCCGGCGCGGTGAGCAAGGCGGGCGGCCTGGGCGTCATCGCGTGCGGCGGCGCGCCGCTCGAGTGGATAGAGGAACAGGTGAGCCTGGTGCGCTCGATGACGGACAAGCCCATCGGCGCGAACGTCATGCTCATGGACCCGAACGCCGCCGAAGTGGCCAAGCTGCTCGCCGACCTGCGGGTGGACGTCATCGCCACCGGCGCGGGAAGCCCGGCCAACTACATGGAGATGTGGAAGGAAGCCGGCATCAAGGTGGTGCCGGTGGTGGCCTCCACGGCGCTGGCCGTGCGCATGGAACGTCTGGGAGCCGACGCGGTGGTGGCCGAAGGCACCGAGTCGGGCGGCCACATCGGCGAGCTCACCACGATGGCGCTCGTGCCGGCCGTGTGCGACGCGGTGTCCATCCCCGTCATCGCGGCGGGCGGCATTGCCGACGGCCGCGGCATGGCGGCCGCGTTCGCGCTGGGCGCCGAAGGCGTGCAGTTGGGAACGCGCTTCCTCACGGTGGAGGAATGCACTATTGCCGATGCCTACAAGGAGCGCGTGCTCAAGGCGAAGGACTCCGACACCATCGTGACCGGCCGTGGCAGCGGGCATCCGGCGCGCTGCCTCAAGAACCGGTTCGCGCGCAGCGTGCGCAAGCTGGAAGAGGACATGGAGCACAACGGCGATGAGCTGGAGCAGATGTATCTGGGCTCGCTGCGCCGCGCCATCGAAGGCGACGTAGACAACGGCTCCATGATGGCGGGCCAGGTGGCCGCCCTCGTGCATGAGCGCAAGACGGCTGCCCAGGTCATAGACGAGCTGGTGGCCGAGGCCGAGGCGCTGGGCGCGCGCGGCATGGACGAGATGGCCGCCTGCAACGCCCGCCGCGAACGGGCGCTGTGACAAGGCGGTGGACGACGTGAATCCTGCTGCCGAAACCCGCCCTTCGTCGGAGCTGCCCTCCCTGGTGCCCGGAGCGCCCGTCTTCCTGTTCTCGGGGCAGGGGGCGCAGAAGCCGGGGATGGGAGCCGACCTTTTCGACGTGAAGGAGGTCGCCGAGACGCTTGCGTGCGCATCCGACGTGTTCGGCTTCGATGTGGCCGGCCTCATGGCGAACGCCGCCCCGGAAAGGCTCGACGACACGCGGTACGCCCAGCCGGCGCTGTGCGCGCTGTCGGTGGCCCTGGCGCGGGCGCTTGCGGCGCGCGGCGTGGAGCCTGCGGCCGTGCTGGGGTTCTCGCTGGGGCAGGCGAGCGCCCTGGCCGCCTCCGGCATGCTGTCGTGCGAGGCCACCTTCGCGTTCGTGAAGGAGCGCTCCCGGCTCATGGCCGAGGCCGCGGCCGCGCATCCGGGCGTGATGAGCGCGCTCCTGAAGGCCGACGAGGCCGGCGTGCAGGCGCTCTGCGACGAATGCGCGCAGGGCGACGTGCTGGTGCCGGCGAACTTCAACTGCCCGGGGCAGATCGTCATAGCCGGCACGTCTGCGGCCGTCGAGCGCGCCGAGGCGGCGTGGGCGGCGTCGGGCAAGCGCTTCTCGCGCCTTGCGACCTCGGGCGCGTTCCACAGCCCGCTCATGGCCGAGGCCGCCGAAGGGCTGGCTGCCTACCTTGAGGACGTCGCGTTCGAAGAGGCGCGCGTGCCGCTCGTGTGCAACGTGGACGCCCGCCCGCTTGCGGCGGCCGACGCGCGCGACCACCTGGTGCGCCACCTCACGAGCCCCGTGCGCTTCGAGCAGAGCGTGCAGGCGCTCGCGGCCGCAGGCGCGGACACGTTCGCGGAAGTGGGCTTCGGCGGCGTGCTCTTCGGCCTGGTGAAGCGCATCGACCGTGGCGTCGGGCGCGCGTGCGTGCAGGACCGGGAGAGCCTTGAGGCGTTCTGCGGCGCACAGGCTTCCCGCAGGGAAGCCGCCTCGTCCGTTACCCATTCCGAACAGGAGCTTTCATGACCAACGAAACCGAAACGACGCGCCGCGCGGCCCTCGTCACCGGGTCCAGCCGCGGCATCGGCCGCGCCGTGGCCCAGGAGCTGGCCCGCGCCGGCTACGACGTGTGCGTGAACTGTTCCAGCGAACAGGGGCTGCCCGCCGCGCGCGAGCTGGCCGACGCCCTGGCGGCCGACTGCGGCGTGCGCACCTTGGCCGTGGCCGCCAACGTGGCCGACGCGCAGGAGGCGGCCGCGCTCGTCGACGCCGCCTGCCAGGAGTTCGGACGCGTGGACGTGCTGGTGAACAACGCGGGCATCACGCGCGACGGCCTGATCGCCCGCATGAAGGAAGAAGACTTCGACGCGGTCGTCGGCGTGAACCTCAAGGGCACCTTCAACTGCTGCAAGGCGGTGGCGCAGCGCATGATGAAGCAGCGCTTCGGGCGCATCGTCAACATGAGCAGCGTGGTGGGCGTGGCGGGCAACGCGGGGCAGGCGAACTACGCCGCCTCGAAAGCGGGCGTCATCGGCCTCACGAAGTCCCTCGCGCGCGAGCTCGCGTCCCGCAACGTCACGGCCAATGCGGTGGCGCCCGGGTTCATAACCACCGACATGACAGCCGCGCTTTCCGACAAGCAACGCGAGGCCATGACCGAGCGCATCGCCGCGCGCCGGCTGGGTGCGCCCGAGGACGTGGCGGCGCTCGTGCGGTTCTTGGCGAGCGACGAGGCGGGCTACATCACGGGACAGGTCATCTGCGTCGATGGGGGGATGTCGCTATGAGCGCATGGTCGAACGGCATGTGGGACGGGTCCGTGCCTGCTGCGGAGGCGGTGGCGAGCGGCGAGCCGACGCGCCGCCCCGACGGCACGCACCGCGTGGTGATCACGGGCATGGGCGCCGTCACGCCGGCGGGCGTGGGCGTCGCCGCCTTGTGGGAGGCGGTCATGGGCCGGCGCTGCTGCATCGGGCCCGTCACGCGCTTCGACACGTCCGACTACGAGGTGCACGTCGCGGGCGAGATCGACGGATTCGACGCCTGCGAGCACGGGCTCACCAAGAAGGAGGCGCGACGCTTCGAGCGCTTCGTGCAGTACGCCATCGTGGCCTCCGACGAGGCGATGGCCCAGGCGGGCCTCGACATGGACGCCGAGGACGCCACGCGCGTGGCCTGCGTGTTCGGCACGGGCATCGGCGGGATCGACGAGCTGCAGAGCGGGTTTTCCACCTTGGCCGAAAAGGGGCCCAAGCGCGTGAACCCGCTGTTCATCCCCACCATGATCGGCAACATCGCGGCGGGCAACCTGTCTATCCGCTACGGGCTTCAGGGCGAGTGCCTGAACGTCGTTACGGCCTGCGCCACCGGGGCGCACTGCATCGGCTCGGCCGTGCGGGACATCCGTCACGGCTACATCGACGCGGCCCTGGCCGGCGGCTCCGAAGAGAGCGTCTCGCCCATCTGCCTTGCCGGGTTCGCCAACCTGGGCGCGCTTTCCAAGGCCGACGACCCCCAGCAGGCGTCGCTGCCGTTCGACGTGCGCCGCAGCGGGTTCGTGGCCGGAGAAGGCGCCGGCGCGGTGGTGCTGGAGTCGCTGGAGCATGCCGCGGCGCGCGGCGCGCAGGTCCTCGCCGAGGTGACGGGCTTCGGCTCCACGGGCGACGCCTACCACATGACTGCGCCCGACCCGACGGGCGCCGGCGTGGTCCGCGCCATGCGCCAGGCCCTGGCGGAGGGCGGCTTCGTGCCCGCCGACGTGGGGCATCTGAACGCCCACGGCACCGGGACGCCCGCCAACGACGCCACCGAGGCGCATGCGCTCTTGGAGCTGTGCGGGGACGAGGCGGGCCGCGCCGTTCCGGTGGTGTCCGTGAAGGGCGCGACCGGCCACACGCTGGGAGCCGCCGGGGCGGTGGAGGCCATCGTGTGCGCGCTGTCCGTCATGAACGACTGCGTGCCGCCCACCGCCGGCTTCGCCGAGCCCGACCCGGACTGTCCCGTGAACGTGCTGGTGGAGGCCAAGACGGACTGTCCGCAAAAGGTGGCGCTTTCGAACTCTTTGGGATTCGGCGGCCACAACGCCTGTCTTGCGCTATCGCCGTTCTACGAACGGCGATAGCTGCCGACGCTGTGGCCGGCCTCGCTGACCGACTAACGCCAACCCGTACGATCTGTGCGCCTCGTGCGCACCGTTGAGAGGAAACGTCATGGACATAAGCTACCCCTGTGGCAAGGACGTCGTCGAGCGGGTGCTGCCGCACCGCGACCCGTTTCTGTGGGTCACGCGCATCGTTGCCTGCGAGCCGGGAGAAAGCGTGACGGCCGAGCTGGATGTCGACCCCGCCTTGCCGCTGTTCGCCGGCCATTTCCCGGGACGGCCGGTGTTGCCGGGCGTCGTCATCATGGAGGCGCTCGCTCAGGCGGCGTCGTTCTGCATCCTGGTGGCGCGCGGCGCCGAAGGATCCGTCGGGTTCCTGACGGGCATCGACGGCGCGAAGTTCCGCCGCCAGGTGCTGCCGGGCGAGACGCTGCGGCTTTCCGCGCGCATCGCCAAGTCGTCCTCGCGCATGTGCGTGGCCGAGGTGGAGGCCAGCGTGGACGGGCAGACGTGCGCCTCTGCCACGCATAAATACGTCTTGGCGCAGGCGGGCGAGTAGCGGAGGCGCGCGCCTCCGTCGACGGTGAGGGGCTGGAGCATGAAGAGCAAGAAGCAGCAGAACTACGTCACGTTGTCCGCCGAGGGCGCCTTGCTTCCCGCCGAGGGACGCGCGCAGCAGGACGCTGGCGGCGCGCCTGCGCCCGATGCGTCGGACGTGGCCTACCGCCTCGCGCGCGTGGCCGAAGAGGCATCTTCGGCCGGCCCCGTGGCTCCCAACGCGCTCGACGCGGCGGACATGTCGCAGTACACCGCCGTTCCCGGCAGCGCGGCCACGTCCTTGCCCAAGCCGGCGGCGAGCGAGGCGCCGGCCGACGCCCGCCCGCGCGCCCTGGTCATGTCCCACGGCAAAGGCGCCAAGCGCATGCTGCAGGCCGCGTCCGACGCAGGATTCCAGGCATGGGCGCCCTGCACGCAGGACCGCCGCCACGAAGCCCATCTCAAGCTGGCCGACGGCAACGTGTCGCTGGGGGAGCGGTATTCCGACGCGTTGTTCGCGAACAGCTACGCGGTGTTGGCGGCCGCCCGGGAATGCGGCGCCTCCGTGGTGCTTCTGGCCGACGAGGCCCTGGCGCTTGCCGAGGTGGACAGCTTCCTCGCCCGGGCGGCCGCTCGCGGCATCAGGGTGTTTCGGCCCATGAACGCCGACGCGCCCCTGCTTGGATGGATACTCTGCGCCACCGACCGGCCCGCGCCGCCCGAGGACGCATGGCGCGCCTGCCCGCACTGCGGCCTCATGTTCGACACGGCCTCGCTGGCCGCCGGCCACTACGCCTGTCCTTCGTGCGGCGGCTATTTCCGCATGTCGTCCGACGAGCGCATCGACGACACGCTCGACGCGGACAGCTTCGTCGAATGGGACGCCCACGTGCCCGAGACCGACCCGCTGGGATTTCCCGGCTATGCCGGCAAGCTGGCGGCGCAGCGCGCCAAGACCGGGCTGGACGAGGCCGTGCGCACGGGCATGGGCCGCATCGCCGGCCTGCGCGTGGCCGTGGGCATCATGGAGTCGCAGTTCTTCATGGGATCCATGGGCTCGGTGGTGGGAGAGAAGCTGGCGAGGTTGGTGGAGCGGGCCACCGACGAGCGCCTTCCCGTCGTGGTGTTCACCGCGTCGGGCGGCGCGCGCATGCAGGAGGGCCTGGTGTCGCTCATGCAGATGGCGAAGGTGTCCTGCGCGCTTTCGCGCCACGCCG
>CAJFVW010000136.1 GCA_904420575.1 uncultured Gordonibacter sp. | reverse complement strand
TGTACGTCGCGGAAGGGAGTCTTTCCTGCATCGTGTGCTCGTTGAACACCATGGAACCGTAGATGTCAGACACTTTCGCCATAGGTGGTTGCTCCTTACCGTTCGTCGGGCCGTCTCGCTGCCGGTCACCTTGCTCTTCCTTGTCCCTCAAGGTATCGGCCTCATGTTTCGTTTCGTTTTCGACGAGGAAAACTTATGTTACAAAGCTGCCCCTGACATGCCGCGCAGTGTTTCGAGCATGTGAAATCATGGGGGCTGAAAGCGCGAGGGGTAGGAGAACCGCGTACAATCGAAAGGCGTTTGGAAGGCGCTCGCAAACGCTTCCAGGCGCCGACCTCGCGTGGCGCGTTTGCGGGAATCACCGTATCGTCCACGTGAGGAGCACCATGGCCAAGCACATCTTCGTCACCGGCGGCGTCGTCTCGTCGCTCGGAAAGGGCATCACGGCCGCTTCGCTCGGCCACCTGCTCAAGGCGCGCGGGTACTGGGTGACCATGCAGAAGATGGATCCGTACCTCAACGTCGACCCGGGTACCCTGTCGCCCTTCCAGCACGGCGAGGTGTTCGTGACCGAGGACGGCCACGAGGGCGACCTTGATCTCGGGCACTACGAGCGCTTCATCGACGAGAACCTGACGCGCGATTCCAACTTCACCCAGGGATCCATCTACCAGAGTCTCATCGCGCGCGAGCGCCGCGGCGACTACCTGGGCGGCACCGTGCAGGTCATCCCCCATGTTACCGAGGCCATCAAGGCACGGCTGCGCCGCATCGCCGAGACGACGGGCGCCGATATCGTCATATCCGAGATCGGCGGCACCATCGGCGACATCGAATCGCTTCCCTTCATCGAGGCCGCGCGCCAGTTCAAGAAGGAGCTGCCGCCGGGCGACGTGCTGTTCGTGCACGTGACGCTCGTGCCCTACATCGCCGCCGCTCACGAGGTGAAGACGAAGCCCACGCAGCATTCGGTGAAGGAGCTGCGCTCCATCGGCGTGCAGCCCGATTTCATCGTCTGCCGTTCGGACCATGGAATCGCGAAGGCGGTGCGCGAGAAGATAGCGCTGTTCTGCGACGTGGCGCCCGACGAAGTGCTGGCCTGCACCGACTCCCCCTCCATCTACGAGGTGCCGCTGGGGTTGCACGAGCAGCGTTTCGACGAGATGGTGCTGGATCGCCTCGGGCTCGAGCAGCGGGCAATCGACCTTGCGCCCCTGCGGGCGTTCCTCGATGCGGCGGCTTCCTGCGAAGGCGAGGCGGACATCGCCGTGGTGGGAAAGTACGTGAGCCTTCCCGACGCGTACCTGTCGGTCATCGAGGCTCTCGGGCACGCGGGCGTGCGCCTCGGGCGACGCGTGAACGTGCATCTGGTAGACGGCGAGGCGCTCGCGGACGACAACGCCGAGGAGGTGCTGGGCGCTATGGATGGCATCCTCGTGCCGGGCGGCTTCGGCCAGAGGGCGTTCGAGGGAAAGATCGCCGCAGCGCGCTATGCGCGCGAGCGAAACGTGCCCTACCTTGGCATCTGCCTGGGGTTACAGGTCGCCGTATGCATGTTCGCGCGCGATGCGGCCGGCATGCCCAGCGCCACGTCGGCCGAGTTCGACGCCGAGGCCTCCTTCCCCGTCGTCGATCTTATGCCCGATCAGGAGGACGTGGAGAACAAGGGTGGCACCATGCGTCTGGGGGCGTACCCGTGCAAGGTGGCGCCGGGCACCCGTGCGTTCGAGGCGTACGGCGAGACCCTCGTGCACGAGCGTCACCGCCATCGCTACGAGGTGAGCAACGCGTACCGCGAGCGGCTCGTCGCGGCAGGGCTCGTCGTGTCGGGCACGTCTCCCGACGGGCGGCTCGTCGAGATGGTGGAGCTGCCCGACCATCCCTGGTTCGTCGCAAGCCAAGGGCATCCCGAGTTCAAGAGCCGTCCCACGCGCCCGCATCCGCTGTTCTGCGGATTCGTCGCCGCTGCCGCCCGCCATCGCGGAGCATGAAAGGGCGGGGCATCCCCCTATTTCGCGTACATGCTGGCGTACAGCCGCGAGCTGGCGGGCCTGAGGCGGAAGAAGCCGTCTCCGGAAGCGTCGACCTCGCGCCCGAGCTCCTTTGCGAAGTACCCGTTGTACCGGTCGAGCAGGGCGCGCAGGACAACGCGATCCTCGTCATCCACCGGATCCTGCACCAGGCCTGCAGGGATCTTGCCGTCCGCAAGGCGATGGCCGAGGTAGATCGTCCCCCCGTGCATGCCCGTTGCCAGATAGGCCCCGGGGTTCCCCAGCAGGATGATGATGCCGCCGGCCAGGTATTCCCCGAGGAAGTTCCCCGCATCTCCCCCTATGACGATGGCGGGGCATTTGTCCTGGTACTGCTTCATGTGGATGCCGACGCGCCAGCCGCAATCGTCGCGCACGAAAATCTGCCCGCCCCGCATGCCGTAGCCGGCCGCGTCGCCGCAACGCCCATGCACCACGATGCAGCCGTCGTTCATGGTGTTGCCGATCTGGTCCTGGGCGTTGCCGAACACCTCGATGGCGCCGCCGTCCATATAGCAGGCCATGTCGTTGCCCGGAACGCCGTGTATCTTGAGCCGCTTGCCCGCCGGCAGGGCGCATCCCAGGTAGCGCTGGGCGAAGGCCTGGTCGATCTCCACCTCGTCGGTTCGGGCGAACGCCTCGCGCACGATCTCGTTCGCCTCCGCAAAGTGCTTGGTGCCCAGGGTCACCGTGACGGTTGAATTCACAGCCCTCTCCTCCATCCTCGCTCGTCAAGCTCGCGCGGGTAGCCGATGTGCAGTCGCTCCCAGCGTCTGTCGGCTGGGAAGTCGAGGTTGAGCGGCACCCGGTCGAACAAGTCGCCCTTCAGCGACGAGAGCGGCACCCGCCGTTCGATGAGTGCCGTGTAAATGCCCGCGTTCGTCGGGCGGTTCAGCAGGATGTAGCCGACAAGGCGGTCGTCCTTCGCCACGAACTTCGCGTATTCCGAGCCTTCCGCCCTGGTCAACACGTCGAAGCCGCCGTCATCGGGCGGGTTGACGACTCCGGACGTCAAAAGCGGGGTGCCGAAGAAGTCCACCGCGTTGACGGCGAAATCCCCCGTCAGCGGCTGGGCGTCGGGCGTGCCCGCCATGAATTTGCCGGCGACCTTCCCCTGGCGGACGGCGTTCGGCCACAGGGCGAGCGGCTGGCGCATTTCGTCAAGCCCTTCCGTTACCTGGGCCACGTCGCCCGCAGCGTAGACGTCGGGGAGGCTCGTCCGAAGATCGGCGCCGCATGCAAGGCCCCTGGCCTGGGCCGCCCCGGCCCGAACGGCCAACTCCGCGTTGGGCTTCATGCCGGCGGCCAACACGACCAGGTCGCAGTCGATCGCGTCGCCGTTCGTCAGGACCGCGGAGGCGACAGAAGGCCCCCCGCCCACCAGCTTGTCGACGGAAACGCCCGTCAGGCAGCTTATTCCGTGGCGGTTCAGCGCCTCTTGCAGCATCGAAGAACCCCGCTCGTCGAGAACGGCGCGCAGGATGCGAGGAGCGCGCCCGACGACCACGACATCGTCCACGAGGCAGCAGAGGGCCTCGGCCGCCTTGAGCCCGACAAGGCCGGCCCCGACGACCAAGGCCCGGCTCATCCTTCCTCGCGCGTGGGCTTTTGCGGCTGCCTCGACGGCCGCGCGGCGAACGCGCTTGGCCTGATCGAGCGTCCTGAACTGGAACACGTTGCTCCTGCCGTCCAATCCCCCGATGGGCGGCAAGACGGGAGCGCTGCCGGTGGCGATCAGGCACGATTGGTACGCAACGGAGTCCCCGTTCTCCAATACCGCCCTGTGGGCCCCGGCGTCCAGCTCGACGGCCTTGAAGGAGGGGCCGAGCAGCGTCTCGATGGCGCGGGATTCGAAGAAGCGGGCATCCTTGAAGCCTATCAGGTCCTCGGCGATCTCGCCTTTCACCAGATGCGATATGAGGGGGCGTCCGTACGCCGCATGCGGCTCGTCGCCCACGACGAGCACGCGGCCCCGCGGGTCCGCGGCGCGGATATGCTCTGCAGCGGACACGCCCGCTGCAGAGCATCCGACGATCAGGTAATCGGTCTCGCGGTTTGCCATGATCAGCGTTCCTCGCTTTCCACATAGACGAGCGCCCGGTTGGGACAGGCCGCCACGCAGCTCGGCTCCCCCGGCTCCCCTCGGCCGTCGCCGCACAGGTCGCATTTGAAGGCTATGGATTTCCCGCCCGCGTCTTCGATATGCACGCAGCCGAAGGGACACAGCGACACGCACGTGCGGCAACCGACGCACTTGGCGGGGTCCGACGTCACCACGCCTGTTGCCGGGTTCTTCGTCATGGCGCCCGAGATGCACCCCTCGACGCACTTCGGATCCGGGCAATGGCGGCAGTTGACGGCTACCGAGAGATGCCGGTCGCCCTCGACGCGCACGCGGCTCTGCGGCACGGGATACTCCACCGCAAGGGCCCTGACCGCATCCTTGCTGGCGGAGTGGAACGTCTTGCAGGCAACCTCGCAGCGCTTGCAGTAGACGCACCACGTCTCGATTGCGTATATCCTCTTCATACCCATCACTCTCCCGCGCACTTCACGCCGAGGATCTCGAGTTCCTTCTCGTTCAAGCCGATGCCCCGCAGCATGAGGCGGTTGCCCCGCAGGCTGTCGATGGCGTTGATGCCCATGCCGCCCATCATCTCCTGCACCTCGTGGTTCCAGGCGCGGACGAGGTTCACCACGCGCGCGGCCCCGATCTCGGGATTGAGGCGTTTCGTCAGCTCGGGGCGCTGCGTCGCGATGCCCCAATTGCAGGTGCCGCTCGCGCAGTCCTGGCACTGGTGGCAGCCCAGCGCGATAAGCGCGGCGCTTGCGCAGTAGACGGCATCGGCCCCGAGCGCGACGGCGCGCACGACGTCCGCCGAATTGCGGATGGAGCCGCCGGCGACCAGGCTCACCCGTGAGCGGATTCCTTCGTCGCGCAGGCGCTGATCGACGGCGGCCAACGCGAGCTCGATGGGGATGCCCACGTTGTCGCGGATGCGCGCGGGGGCGGCGCCCGTGCCGCCGCGGAAACCGTCGATCACGATGACGTCCGCGCCAGCTCGCGCCATGCCGCTTGCGATGGCCGCCGCGTTGTGCACGGCCGCTATCTTCACGGCGATAGGCTTGCGGTAGCCGGTTGCCTCCTTGAGGGAGAAGACAAGTTGGCGCAGATCCTCGATGGAGTAGATGTCGTGATGGGGGGCGGGGGAGATGGCGTCGGTCCCCTTCGGGATCATGCGCGTCTGCGACACCTCGTCGTCGATCTTCTCCCCGGGAAGGTGGCCGCCGATGCCCGGTTTGGCTCCCTGTCCTATCTTGATCTCCACCATGGCGCCGGCGTTGAGATAGTGCGCGTCGACGCCGAAGCGGCCGCTGGCCACCTGCACTATGGCATGGTCGCCGTACCGCTCGAGGTCCTTGTGCAGTCCCCCTTCGCCCGTGTTGAAGTACGTGCCCAGCTCCTCGGCCGCCATGGCGAGCGACTTCTGCGCGTTGAGCGAGATGGATCCGAAGCTCATGGCCGAGAACATGAGAGGCACGTCGAGCTTTATCTGGGGCGGCATCTTCGTCTCCACGGTATGCTCGCGCTCGTTGACTTTGAGCGCATCGGGGCGGCTCCCCAGCAGCACCCGGGTCTCCATGGGCTCGCGCAGCGGGTCGATGGAGGGATTGGTGACCTGGCTGGCGTTGAGCAGCAGGTGGTCCCAGTAGAGGGGGTACTGCTGCGGGTTGCCCATGGACGACAGCAGGACCGCGCCGGTCTGGGCCTGCTTGGCAACGTCCTGCATGGCCCCGAGCGTCCAGTTGTTCGAGCCGTTTCCCACTTGGGGCCACCGCTCGATGGCGAGAGCTCCCGTCGGGCACATGACCACGCAGCGCTGGCAGTTCACGCACGCTCGGTTGTCGGCCCTCACCCGGTCGAGCTCCTCGTCCACCGCATGCACGCCGTTGCTGCACGAGCGCTCGCACACGCCGCATCGAACGCACGAGCAGGCGTCGCGGAGAACCTTGTAGCGGGGAAGCACGTAATCGAGCATGGCTACTCCTCCTTGTCGTTGACGGCCGACGCGGAACCGCCCGGCTTCTCGCGATGCCCGCCCTTCGGCATGCGGCGCTCCTCCGCGTCCTGGCCCCCGCGCTTCGCGGCCTTGTCAAGCTGCACGACGAAGGGAACGCCCCCGTCGATGGGGCGCACATTCTCCACATCGGGGCAGACGATTTCGATTGCGGCCTGCTCGGAAGCCAAATAGACCATGCTGTCCTTCTCGCCCGCCATGAGCGCGCGCAGCTTTAGCCGGTCGTTCAAGGCGAGCAGCCCCTCGTCGGATCCGAGTATGACCGACATGGGGCCGCTGATAAGCGCACTGGAATACACGCAGCGCAGCGCGGTTTCAAACGCCGCGCGCTGCGGGTCCATCGTGTCGATCTCGTCCCACTCGCTTGCCGTCATGATGTGGGCCGCCATCTCCTGGGAGAACCCGTGCCGCCTGATCAGAAGGTCGAACAGGTACGTGATAACCTCGGTGTCGGTTTGAAGAGCGCAGTCGTAGCCGAACTGCTCGACGTAACGGCGGTTCGCATCATAGCTCGAGATCTCGCCGTTATGAACGATAGACCAGTTCAGAAGCGTGAAAGGGTGAGCTCCGCCCCACCAGCCGGGCGTGTTCGTGGGAAAGCGCCCGTGCGCCGTCCATAGCCAGCCCTTGTAGTCCTGTATACGGTAGAATGCGCCGATGTCCTCGGGGTAGCCCACGCCTTTGAAGGCGCCCATGTTCTTGCCGGAAGAAGCCACGAAGGCGCCGGGGATTGCCGCGTTGATGTGGAAGACGTGCTGCATGGTGTACTCGGCCTCGTCTTGACCGCTCATGTTGAGCTTCACCGGGTGCGGCGCTACGAAGTAGCGCCAGATGTCCGGCGGGTCCTGCACGCCCTTCACGGGCTCGGTGGGAATGCGCTCCTGCTTCTCGCTTATGAAGTGCTGATCGAGATACGCCTCCGTCTGATTGCGCGCCTCCTTGCATTCGTACATGATGTGGAATGCAGACAGCTCGGCGAACTCGGGGTAGATGCCGTAGGCTGCAAAGCCTCCGCCCAGGCCGTTGCTGCGGTCGTGCATGAGCGCGATGGACTTCAGAATGTCGCTTCCGTCATGGCGCTTGCCGCTTTTGTCCATGATGCCCGCGATGGCGCATCCAGACGGAATCCTGACCTCGCCCTCCCGGGGCCTTTGCCTTCGTAGCATCGTTCACGCTCCTCGCTGGTGTCTCAACTCGGGCGCAGGGCCGCACGCCCTCGCCAGCTCGCCCCTTATGCGCGGAGGTCCGAGTCGACGCAGAGGGTGCGTCCGCTTCGCGTTGCGGCCGGCGAGGACGCACGGCCCTGCGCCCTGTCGCAAACGAGCGTACGACACCAATGTTTCAAACGTACGTCCGTAGTGTTTTGGACGTGTTACAAAAGAGACCCCGATGCCATACCGGGAAAAGGAACGAGCATGTCGTCACGTTGGCGATACGGCAGAAATGACGGGCACTGTCCCCTCTTGGGTCGTGCGCAGATGGACCCCCGCCTTCATTTCTGAGCGCATTTCCGCGCTGTAACGCTCGCGTTTCCCGCTTGTTACAAGTTTTCTCCTAATGCGTTAACTCTGACATACTCGGCGTTCATCCAGATCAAAGCTTCATATGATGAAAGCGAAATATGTTATCTGGCGCAAAACAGGAAAAAGAGGTAGAGCTTATGTTCGACACAGGTTCGACGGGCTTCATGATCGTCTGCACGATGCTCGTCTTGTTGATGACGCCGGGGCTGGCGTTTTTCTACGGAGGCCTGAGCCGCCGTAAGAACGTGATCAACACAATGGCGATGGTATTCGTGGTCATCGGTATCGTGGGGATCACCTGGACGATCTGCGGGTGGTCGTTCGCTTACGGAGGTGACGGGTCGGTCCCCTTTTTCGGAGGGTTCGACCAGCTGGGACTCGCAGGGCTCGTGGGCAACATCACGGGCGAAACCCCGGCGGCGCTGAGCCACGATGCGTACCCGGCTATGATCGATGTAGTGTTCCAAATGGCATTCTGCATGATCACCACGGCCATAATCACGGGCGCGGTGGCCGGGCGCATGAAGTTCGGCGCGGTGTGCGCGTTCCTGGTGGCGTGGACCGTGCTGGTGTATCCACCCCTTGCGCACATGGTGTGGGGCGGGGACGGCAGCCTCGTCGGCGACTTGATCGGAGCGCTCGACTTCGCGGGCGGCGACGTCGTGCACATCTCGTCGGGCCTCACGGGTCTGGTCCTTTGCCTGATCGCAGGCAAGCGCAAGGGCTTCGGCATGGTGAGCCACCGTCCGCACAACGTGCCGTTCGTGGCGCTCGGTGCGACGCTGCTGTGGTTCGGCTGGTTCGGCTTCAACGCGGGCTCCGAGTTTGCCGCCGACGGGGTGGCCGCGCTCGCGTTGACGAACACGGTGGTTGCTTCGGGTGCCGCGCTCGTGTCTTGGTTGCTGGTGGAGCGCGTGCGCGCCGGCAAGCCCACGCTCGTGGGCGCAGCTACGGGCTTGGTGGCAGGCCTTGTGGTTATCACGCCGGCCGCAGGTTTCGTGGAGCCGTGGGCCGCAACGGTTATGGGGCTGATCGTTTCTCCCATCTGCTATCTCTCCATCTCCTCGCTCAAGAAACGCCTCGGCTACGACGATGCGCTCGACGCCTTCGGCTGCCACGCCATCGGCGGCGTGACGGGCGGCATCCTCACCGGCCTGTTCTGCGTGCCCGAGTTGTCGTGGACCGAATACGGCGGCCTTTTCTACACGGGCGACCCGTCGCTGCTGATTAGCCAGATGCTGGGCATCTTGGTAACTATCGTGTTCGTGGGCGTTGCCGACGTTGTGCTTGGCCTCATTGTGAAAGCCCTGTTCAAGGGCAGCCTGCGCGTGAGCGAGGAAGATGAGGCCCAGGGTCTCGACGTTGCGGCCCACGGAGAGAGCGCGTATCCGGCCTACGTAGGCTTGGACTGAGAGGAGCGGTAACGTGAAGAAGATCACTGCGATTGTGCGACCCGAGAAGATGGAGCCGCTCAAGGATGCGCTGTTTGCGGCCAAGGTGTCAGGCATGACCATCTCGCAGGTGCAGGGTTGCGGCAGCCAGCACGGATGGAAGGAGTACTACCGCGGCTCCGAAGTGCTGCTCAACATGATTCCGAAGATGAAGTTCGATCTGATAGTATCCGACGAGGAGGTTGACGAACTCATTGATCTCATCCTTTCGACGACGCGTACTGGCGAGGTGGGCGATGGCAAGATCTTCATCTTTCCCGTCGACTGCGTCGTACGCATTCGCACAGGCGAAACGGGAGAGGACGCGGTCTAGACTCGCTCCTGCGCGTTTCAAATATGACATGGTCGCTTTGAGCGTGCGCGGCTGTTTCCCGAACGGAAAGGCGCCAGGAAGAGAAGTTCTTCCTGGCGCCGTCATAATTCCAACCGCAGGCGCGTCACCAAGCGCGACGCCTTTTTTGCATGAGGCGGATGCCGCGATCCCCCTGGAACGCTATCGTGAAGCCTGTGGGGACGCGCCGGCATAGGGACAACTGCGCCCAAAAGCGCCCTGAGGCCCTACGAGGGGATCGGGAGGAGGCGAGGACAGGCCTGTCCAGGACGCGGCTCGGGACGATTCTGCCCGAAAGATCCAATGGCGAGACCGAATGAGCCGCCGCATCGTTGGTTAATCGACGCTTCCCTAGCCGAACGCGTAAGGATGAATAATGGAGGAAATGCCCTGTGCGCGGCTGACATTAGGAGTCGGTAACTTTGCAAAGTAACCGCAACGGCTGACGAGGCGCTGCTTCTTTCGAGGTAGACGCAACGTTTCGCGGGCGCTTCTCGATCGATTTCGGGTGCTCGCCGTGATTGGCGCTGGGATTCGGCGCGTTGCGGTTAGTTTGAGCGCATGCTGACGCCAGCCTCTCCCCGGAGGCTTTCAGACTGAGCGCAACGCCCCGGTATGTGCTCCCGCGCCTACTTCAACCGGGTCAGCGGCGGCTCCCCGCGCTTAGCGCGCTCGATGTCCAGAATCTCGGGCTTGAGCATGAGGTCGTCGCGCCCGACCTCCCGTATGCCGAACGCGTCGAGCATGTCCTGCGCGTCCTCGTCGCCGTAGACGAAGCGCAGCATCTGGATGGGCGACTTGCCGCCGAGGGACGCCCGGGGGTTGGAGTTGGCGTGGCTCATGAGGACCGCCATGTCCGCCGGCACCAGCTCGTCGAAGACGAACGCGCCCTTCTCGAGCAGCTGGCGGATCTCGGTGCGGTTCTTCTCGCAGCCGCCCTTCTGCTGGGACTGGCGCGGGTCGCAGTAGTACAGGCGGACGTCGAGCTCGCCGCAGACCACCTCCTCGCCGAGGATCTCGCCGATGCCGTCCTCGTCCGCGAACTCGTCGCCGTTGTCGGTGAGCCCGACCCGCATCCACTTGGCGAACATTCGCTCCGGCATGGCCGACTTCACGCCGCCCAGCGCCTTCTTCACGCTGGCGCAATCGTGCGCCTTCGCCAGCAGGCCCAGCTGCACGTGGCAGGGCAGGTTGTACAGCGTCAGGACGGCCTGCGCGTCCGCGTTGCGCCCGATCGCGCTGTCGAGCTCGGTGCGGGCGGCCCTCGCCTCCTCGGGAAGCCTCTCGAACTCGGCGTGGCTGCGCTTCCGCGAGTGCGAGGTGGGCCTGCGTTCCGCCTTCTTCCTTCGCGGCTTAAAGCCGACCTTGCGTTCCAGCTCGATGTTCTCCAGCCCGCCGTAGCCTGCCTCGGTCCAGCGGTATATGGTGGGCTGGCTTACCCCGACGACGTCCGCGTACAGCACCGATATCTCGTAGGGGGACAGCCCGCGGGACTCGCCGTCCTTGATGTGGGACAGGGCGATCTCGGCCCGCGCCGGGTCCATGTCGATGCCCTTGCGGGATTCGCTGCGGCGCGCATCCGAGGCCTTCTGCGCGGCCCCGGCATCGTAGACGTAGCGATTGGCGCGGTTGCGCCCGTAGCGGTTCTTGCGGCAGCCGTTGCACACCCAGGGCGCGGCGTTGAGCCTATCGCACGAGGCCTGCCTGGCGTACGCGGCGCACTCGTCGCGGCAGTCGCGGGCGTCGCACCCGGAGCAGAACGCGCCCTCGCGCACGCAATCCCCGCAAACGCCCGCGCGCTTGCACCAGCTCCTGTCGCGGCAGGCGGCCTTGCGCGGCTTGAACGAGCGCACCGTCCTGTTCTCGCGCACCTCGCGGGAGACGGTCGACGCGCTCCGGCCTATTAGGCGCCCTATGGCTCGGAACGAGTCGCCCCGGTCGAGACCTTCCTGTATCTCCGACCTTTCCTTCAGGCCCAGCTGCTTGTATTGTTTGCCCATGGCTCTTTCCTATCTACTATGGACGGCAAGGTTTGGCGACTATGCACCATAGACGGAAAGAACCTTCTTGTTAAATGCGGCAAGCGCTCGGGCCAAAAGGCCCTCGTGCTTGCCAGGGGCTTGAGCCCCGCCCCTCTTGCAGACTGACCGCAACTGTTGCGCCCAGTCTGCAAGGTTGCGGTTAGTGTTGCGTTGAGTATGAAAAGTTTCGTAAGGCTCTAAATCGATGAGACCATAGATTAACGATGCCGATAGGTCAGTTTTTATGGAAATCAGAACTATTTTAAAAGTAAACATTTAAGAGAGCTTTCGCGAATGCGCCGCGCAAGCCGCGAAACGGCATCCAACGGCATCGACCATATGATCAGAAGATACACCGAACAAACCGTTTTCGAAGCGCTGCAGGACCGTCTTCGGTTCGTGTTCGGAGAGTTCGACAACGTGTTCGTGTCATTCTCGGGAGGCAAGGACAGCGGCCTTCTGCTCAACCTGGTGCTCGACTTCAGAAACAAGCACTTCCCCAACAAGATCGTCGGCGTG
>CAJFVW010000135.1 GCA_904420575.1 uncultured Gordonibacter sp. | reverse complement strand
CGTGCGCGGCTGGTACACGCCCTTGCGCTCCATCGTGAAGGTCACGCAGACCGGCGAGGCCGTGGGCGACGAGCAGATGATGCTGGAACTGGGCAAGAAGATGAACCCCGACCTGTTCTACTGGGACGACGTGCCCGAGATGCTGGAGTTCTGCACGAACAACATGGCCACGGTGCCCGTCCAGATCACCTTCAACGAGCTGAAGGAAAAGGTCATCGTGTACCCCGAGTTCGAATACTACAAGTACAAGACCGGCAAGCTGCGCTTCGACGGCAACCCGGGCTTCAACACGCTCTCCGGGCGCGTGGAGTTCTTCTGCAACATGTACAACAACGTGGGCATGGACCCGCTGCCGTACTTCAACGAGCCGCCGGAGAGCCCCGTCAGCACGCCGGAGCTTGCGGCCGAGTACCCGCTGGTCATGACGACGGGCCGCCGTTGCTGGGAATACTTCCACTCCGAGCATCGCCAGATGCCCCGGATGCGCGAGTTCCACAAGTGGCCGATGTTCGCCATCCATCCCGACGACGCCGCGGCCGCCGGCATCAAGGAAGGCGACTGGGCCGTCATCGAGAACTCGCACGGCAAGGCCATGGAGGTGGCGCACGTCACCGACACCATGATGAAGGGCGTCATCAGCGCCGAGCACGGCTGGTGGTTCCCCGAGCGCGATCCCGAAGAGCCGTCTTTGTTCGGCCTTTGGGAGTCCAACATCAACTGCTGCACCGTCCAGGGAGACTTCGGCCCCAGCGGCTACGGGTCCTCGTACAAGACCCAACTCGCCAAGGTGTACCCGGCGGCCGCCGGCTACGGCGCTGAGTTCGAGAAGCTCTACCAGGACCACTTCGGCAACCGATGACGCGGAGGAAAGGAAAGGAGGATTCAACGATGTCTCAGCACGGACTTTTGATCGACTACGAATTCTGCACCGGTTGCCACGCATGCGAAGTCGCCTGCAAGGTGGAGAAGGACTTGAAGGAAGGGGAGTTCGGCATCAAGCTCGCCGAGATCGGCCCCTGGAAGCTGGACGGCGACACGTGGGAATGGGACTACCTGCCCATGCCGACGCAGCGCTGCGATTTGTGCCAGGACCGCATCGACGCCGGCAAGGTTCCCGCCTGCGTGCACCACTGCCAGTCGCTCGCCATGGAGTTCGGACCCATCGAGGAGCTTGCCAAGAAGGTCGCCAAGCCTCGCATGGTGCTGTTTTCGGTCCGGTAGGCGCATGTTCCCTGCCGCGTCCCTTGGAGGGGGCGCGGCAGGGATCCGACTCTGTATGAAAAGGGGGTTTCAATGAGTGAGAAAGCTGCAACGTTGGGGGAGAAGGCCATAGGCGCCGTCCAGAACAACGTGACGCAGGCCCTGGGCCTGATCTATGGCCTGGGCATGCTCACCTGGACAGCGTTCAATCAGATGAACAGCAATTACTGGTCATACTTCCTGACCGAGATCTGCGGTCTGGAACCGACGGTCATGGGCACGGTCAAGGCGGTCACGGGCGTGGGCGAGTGGTTCTTCGTCATCATCGCGGCCATCATCATCGAGCGCGTGTGGCTCAAGCACGGCCAGTACCGCAGCTGGCTTCTGATCGCGCCGCCGGCGACGTTCGTCTGCCTGCTCATGACGTTCGTCGACCCGGTGTTCCTGGACATGGGCGCCAAGACCGCCTGGATGATCTTCTTCCAGATCGTCGGCGGGTTCTTCTCGAGCTTCTTCATGATCGCCGCCACGTCCATCGTGCCGGTGATCAGCAGGACCGAAGCCGACCGCACGCTGCTCTCGCAGCGCAAGGCGCAAGGCAACATGCTCGTGAAGGTGCTGTTCGCCGCCGTCTCGCTGCCCGCCATCCTGGCCATCAACGGCTTGGTGTACCGGGTCCCTGCGGGCGAGAACGCGCAGAACGCCGGCCCGGCCGGCTTCACGGTGCTGGCCCTCGTGTTCGGCATCATCATGATCGTCATGTTCGTCGTCATGTACAAGCGCATCGACGGCATGGATCCCACGCAGAAGATCACGGAAGAGCGCGCCGCGGCCAGGAGGCGTGGCGAGAAGGTGCCGCCGCTCGAGGCTGGCGAGAAGGTCAACCTGTTCGAGATGATCAAGTACTGGATCACGAACCTGCCGGACCTCATCGGCCTGTTCGCCGAGATCATACGTTTCATAGCCCAGATGACCATCCAGAGCATGGCCATGTACGTGTTCACGTACGCCTTCGGCGACGTGGCCATGGCCGCCGTGATGCTCACGGCAGCCAACGTCACAGGCCTGGTGGCGACGTTCGTGTCCGAGCCCATAGCCCGCAAGGTGGGCATCCGCGCCACCTATCTGGCCGGCATCGGCATCTCCTGCGTGTCCATGGTGGCCTGTTTCCTGGTGGGCGCAACGGGCGAAATGGCGTTCATCGTGTGCATCTGCGCCGCGTACTTCGGCATGAACTTCATGAACGGCACCATGATGGGCATGCAGTCCAATGCCATCGCCTATGGCGAGTGGCGCGATGGCAAGACCGCCAAGGCGTTCATCATGTCCACGTTCCAGTGGTGCCCGAAGATCGCCAACGCCGTGGCAGGCGCATTGACCGGCTTCGGCCTGGCTGCCATCGGCTTCGTGTCCGGCATGGAGGCATCGGCCGAGCTCGCTCAGGGCATGATCAACATCATCTGCCTCATACCTGCCGTGGCGTTCGCCATCGCCTTCGTGGCGTTCTTCTTCGGCTATCGCCTGAACTCCAAGAAGATGGGGCAGATCGCGGCCGATCTCGCCGAGCGCGAGGCGGCCAAGAAGGCGGCGGCCCAGGAGTAGGGCGGCCTCCCGCCGCCGCGCGACGAGCCTATCCCCGCGTGAGCGATGGGGGAGGGCGGGAGATCCCGTGGCGGCGGGTTTTTGGACGACAGACGACGGGGCCGCAGCAGACAGCGAGGCGCAAAGGCGCCGCTGCGGCCCCCCCGACCAAGAAAGGGGACCATCTATGTGTTTCAGACCGGCTGCCATCAGCATGGAGAAGACGTGTTCCGAATGCGGCGCCATCAACGACTTCTCGAACGAGGTGTGCGACCAGTGCGGCGCCACGCTTCCGAGCGCCCCGCCCATCGCGGGCATGCCGGGCGCACCGGGAGCTCCAGGCGCGCCCGGCGCGCCTGCGGCGCCGTCCGCCCCGAAGGCTCCGGGCGCACCGGGCGCGCCGAGCGCCCCGAAAGGGCCGAGCGCAGAGTAGGGGGCTCGTTTCGCGACGGGGGCGCACCGGACAAGCCTTCGGTGCGCCTTCGCGAGAAGAAAGGAAGCGGAGATGGATCTGGGCGCACGCATAGCCGCCATGGTCGAGAGCACCAGCTACGAAGACCTGCCCGAAGAAGCCCGGACGGCTGCCAAAATGGCCGTCCTGGACACGCTGGGCGTCATGTTGGCGGGGAGCGGTGCCGGCGAGGACGTCGGGGCCGTGGTGGGGCTTTTGGACGAGCTGGGCGGAAACGAGGAATGCAGCGTGGTGGCGTTCGGCAAGAAGAGCAACCCCGTGCTGGCCGCGCTGGCCAATGGGGCTCTTGCCCACAGCATCGACTACGATGACGCTCACGACGACGCATTCGTCCATCCGTCCGCCTCGGTGGTGCCGGCCGCGCTGGCCGCAGGCGAGCGCGTGCATGCCTCGGGCAAGGAGCTCGTGACGGCCGTGGCCGTGGCCGACGACGTGATGTGCCGCCTGGGATTCGCCGTGTCCGACCCGCTGGAGAACCAGGGCCGGCTGTGGATGCTGCCCGTGCTGCTGGGGTCGTTTTCGGCCACCGTGGCGGCCTCCAAGATGCTGGGGCTTTCCGCACCCCAGGTTGAAGCCGCCCTGGGGATCGCCTTCAACCGGGCGGGCGGCACCAAGGAGCTGGTCATCGAGCCGGGGTCGCTGCGCGGCCTGTACGCCATGTTCCCGAACATGACCGGCGTTTTGGCGGCGCTCATGGCCCGCGCGGGCGTGCCGGGACTCTCGGACACGTTCGACGGGCCGGCGGGGTTCTTCTCCCAATACTACGGCGGCGTGCGCGACGAGACGGCGTTCGCGGGATTGGGACGGCGTTTCGAGGGAGCCAACGTGTCCATCAAGCCGTGGCCGTGCTGCCGCTTCACGAACTCGCACGTGGACGCAGCGCTCGGAATCGCATGCAGCCACGACGTCGATCCGCGCAGGATCGCCCGCATCACGCTCTACTACGCGCACGACGACGCGAAGCGCTGCCTGGAGCCGCTCGAGATGCGCCGCCGTCCGCGGACCATCCCGGAGGCGAAGCTGAGCCTTCCGTTCACGGTCGCGTTGGCGCTCGCCTACCGCACGGTCGAGATCGGGAGCTTCTGCCCCCAGACGCTCGAAGACCCGCTTCTGGCCGACCTGTGCCAAAAGACGGGCGCCGCCTACGACGAAAGCCTGAAGAGCACGCTGTCCAAGACCATGCTTCCCGGCCGCGTGCGCGTGGAGATGGAGGACGGCGAGGCGTTCGACGAACGCGTGGACGTCGTGTACGGGCATCCGAAGAACCGCATGCGGTGGGACGATCTGAGGGCCAAGTTCGAGGACTGTGCCTCGCATGCGCGACGCCCGTTCGGCGCCGCCGAGGCGGAGAACGTCGCGACTATGGTGGAGGGGCTCGAGACCCTCTCCGACGTGGCGGTGCTCATGGACGCGGTGCGCTAGCCCCGCGCCCTGCCTGCCGGGGACGGAAAGGGGGTCGTCTCCGCTCCCGGCAGGCAGGGCGGTTCGGCGCAGGGTGCGCGGCGGGGGCGCGAGGATGCAGTGAAGGCGAAGACGGAGGTGCGCGCATGGAGTTCGAGGCGCTTGAAAGAACGGACAGCGAGGCCACGGGGGCCGCTGTGCTCGACGTCGTCGTGGGAGCCGAGGACGTGCGGCGGCTGCTCGCGGAATTCTACGAGGTCGTGGCCATCCATCATGGTCTGGCGGGCGATGCCCCGTGGGAAGACGTGGACGCGGCGGCTGAGAAGGCGCTGTCGGCCGAGGGCTACCGTGAGCTGCGACGGGACTACGTGGTCAACCGCGCTGCGGGGGCGGCGCTCGAGCGGTGCGGCCTCGTCCCCGCCCTGACTCCCGACGTGCATGTCCTGGCGTATCCCGAGGCGGGCAGCGCGTTCGGGTTTTCGCTCTCGGCGGTGGAGCGCCCCCGGCTCGCGCTCTCGTCCTACGGGCCGGTGGAGGTCGAGATGGAGCGGGTGGAGGTCACCGACGGCTTGGTGGACGCCCGGATCGCCGGCTTCCTGGAGGCCCATGCCGTCTACGACGAAGCCCCACCGCGCGCCGTGCGCCGGGGCGATTGCATCAAGGTGGACGTCATGACCACGCTCGAAGGCAAGGCGGTGCCGCGCCTCACCGGCAACGGCATGCTGCTCGAACTGGTTCCGGGCGCGATGCCGGAACCGTTCGTCGACGGCGTGGTGGGCATGGAGGTCGGCGAGACGAAGGTGGTGGACTACGCCGTCAGGCGCCCGCGCGCCATCGCCGACGACGACGTGGACCGCTACCAGGCCACGGTGACCGTGCTGAGCCAGCAGCGCAAGGCCGTGCCGCCGCTGACGGACGAGTGGGTGGCCGCCCACGTGGAGAAGGCCTCGTCGGTCCAGGAACTCCGTGCGGGCGTGGCCCGCGGCCTCGAGGCGGAGGTGGAGGCGTGCAACCGTGACACGCTGGCCCGCCTGGCCAACATCGAGCTGGAGAAGAGGCTGGTGGGGTCCATTCCCGACGCGTTCTACCGGGCGGCTCGCCAAGGGCTCATGGACAAGCTGGAAGCCGACCTGGCAGCCAAGGGCCAGACGATCGACGACTACTACGAGCAGGAGCACATGAACGAGGAAGAGCTGAGCGTGCAGATGCTCGTCAGGTCGGGCGAGAACCTGCGGCAGGGCTTCGCGCTGGAGGCGCTGTTCGACGGGCGCGGCATGCGGATGACCGACGCCGACCGGGAGCGCGCCTGGGGACATGCCTTCGGGCGCGGGTCGTACGACGCCGAAGAGCTCAGACGCTCGGGGAAGTACCCGCTGGTGGAAAGCGCGGCGAAGCGCATGGTGGCGCTCAACTGGCTGGTGGACACCGCGATCGTGAAAGGCTGACGGACATGGAACGGTGCTATGTGTGCAACCATTGCGGCGAGTGCGACGACGCGGGCCTTCGGATAGCGCCCCCCGCGCCGGTGTGCCTGGACTGCGGCCACGAAGTGCAGCCGGGCGAAAGCCCCAGCGTCTGTGCCGTCTGCGGCGGCGCCCGCATAGAGTGGAGGCAGGAGGCGCCGGGCTGGCCGCAGGCGTGATCTGCGCCTTCCTTTTCCTGGTCGCGTGCCACGCCACTTCCTCCAGCTGCGGCCTTCCTTCGACCCTCCCTGATCCGCCGCAAGGCCCACCTGCGGCTTGAATTCCCGAAGGCGCTTCGGCCAGCATCTTCCCTCCTTGTTCCCGTCAGAGTGGCTGCTTCGTGTCGGGCCTGGTTGCCGGCGTGCGCGTGGCGTTCCGTGACGAAAACCCCGATGCAATTTCTGCCGGACATGCGAGCCGAGCAGTCGGATGCGCAAAACCCGGCCTGCGCCTTCCTTTCAGAAGCAGTCGGCGGCGAGGTTCTGGTGGGCCGAGCGGCTCGCATATCCGGCAAGAATTGCATGTTCGGAGTCTGCGCGCAGCTCCGTTGGGGGCGCTTCTCGTCCTCTTCTGCGAACCACCAGTTGTGCTCGGCCGCAATCACGCAGAGAGCCAAAGCGGCGGCCAGGCGCACGGCTTCTCCAGCATGCCGTACTGGTCGGACCGTGGCCATGGGAGGTTTGGGAGCATGCCGGCCACCAATCTATATGCAAATACGGCAGGGCACATGAGGATGCCTGCGGATATGCGGCTAATACTCTGGGTTGCAGAGCGTGCCGCAGGAGGCGGGGATTCTCGTCCTCGTTCTGCGACAAGTGCTTTTCATACTCTTCAACAGATGGCAAGGCTTCCTTCGAGGGCGAAACTTGCTTTTGCGGGTGACGAACAGTAAGACGAGAGAGGAGCATGCAGAATGAGCGAGTTGACCCGGGTATCGGAGACGCCTCGCGTCACGGAACTTGAAGACGGCACCAAAGTGCACCGCACGGCTCAGTGGTCGCCTCCGGGGTGCCATGGCGTGGGCTGCGGGCTTCGGGCCTTCGTCAAGGACGGGAAGCTGGTAAAGGTCGAGGGCGATCCCGACCAGCCCATCACGAACGGCCGCCTGTGCGTCCGCTGCCTGACGCTTCCCGAATACCTCTATCACGAGGACCGCCTGCTGTATCCCATGAAGCGCGACCGCGCCTTCCGCGGCCAGCCGGACAAGTGGGAGCGCATCACGTGGGACGAGGCGTACGACATCATCGTGGAGAAGTACCACGAGCTCACCGAGAAGTACGGCCCCGACACGGTCTCCGTGTGGACCGGCACCGGCCGCGAGGCCAGCGCATACCAGTTCCAGACCTGCAACCAGGTGTTCCACAGCCGCACGGCCATCCATGCCAACGGCGGCTGGTCCTGCGTCATCCCGCGCCAGACCGCCATGGACTGGTTGCTCGGCTGCGCCTACGTGGAATACGACGGCGCGTTCGGTTTCAAGGACCGCTACGACGACCCGCGCTACGAGCTGCCGAAATACATGCTCGTCTGGGGCCGCGACACGCTGTGGTCCAACCCCGACGGCCTGTTCGGCCACAGCACGGTGGACATGATGAAGCGCGGCATGAAGGTCATCGTGGTGGACCCGCGCGCGAATTGGCTGGCCCGCCATGCGGAGATCCATTTCCAGATCCGTCCCGGCACCGACGCCGCCCTGGCCATGGCCCTGAACACGGTCATCATCGACGAGGATCTGTACGACCACGACTTCGTGGAGAAGTGGACGTACGGCTTCGACGAGTACGCGGAGCGCTGCCGCACCATGACGCCGGAGATGGCCGCCGAGATCTGCGAGGTCCCGGTCGAGGACATCTACAAGGCGGCCCGCTGCCTGGCCCAGAAGCCCTGCACCGCAAGCGTGGGCCTGAAGACCGACCAGAACCCCAACACCCTGCAGATCTGCCATGCCATCTGGGGCATCTTCGCCATCTGCGGAAACCTGGACAATCCGGGCGGCATCAAGCTGGGCCAGACGATG
>CAJFVW010000134.1 GCA_904420575.1 uncultured Gordonibacter sp. | reverse complement strand
GGGCGGATCGAACGGGCCCGCTTCGATGGCGATGCCCTTCTCGTTCAGACATGCGACGAACTCGTCCATGTCGTTCACGCGCAGCGCCAGATGGTTGAGGCAGTTCGTGGCGGCATCGCACGTGGATTTGTCCTCGCACTCCAACAGTTCGAAGACGATGCCCATTCCCTTGATCCAAGCCATCTTGAGAGGCTTGTCTCCCTCCATGGCGTCCGATCTGAACAGCAGCCTGCAACCGAACACGTCCTCGTAAAAGGCTATGGACTCATCGATGTTGCGGCAGTAGACGCCTACATGCTGAAAGCCCAGTTCCATGGTACTTCCCCCCAATCGCATGCATTCGGTTATCCGGCCGGGCGTGCGGTCGTCGGATTCGGCCGCACGCCCGGGAAAACTATGCGGCCGTTAGCCTTGGTCGCTCGAAGTGGCGGCCATGACTTCGGCCACGGTTGCGTTCTTCATGCGCAACTCGCTGATGCACACGACGTCGGCGTCGAATTCCGTGACGCTGTCGTAGTCTCCGGCGTACACGTCATCGGTGGCGGTGCGGCGCTTGGTGAGCTCGATGGCCTTTTCCGCGTCATAGGGGATCAGCTGTTCCTTGGGCGGATTGGGTTTCGCGATCCAGTTGGGCGAGGTGATGTCGGCAGAGGGCATCGTCTCGATCTGGCGCACGTCACCGTACTTCTTGACCAGCTCGTCGATGGGGCCGAAGTCCAAGGCGCGCATGGGGCAGGCCGCCACGCAGGCGGGCAGCTGGTCCTTCTCCAAGCGGTCGATGCACATCGTGCACTTGCTCATCTTGGTGCCGGGCTCGTCGCTGGCGAACTTCGGGGCGCCGTAAGGGCACGCCTGGAAGCAGTTGCGGTCGCCTTCGCAGAGATCCTGATCTACCAGGACGGCGCCGTATTTCTCCTCCTTGAAGATGGCCCCGTGGTCGCATGCGGACATGCACACGGCGTTGTCGCAATGCCCGCAGTTGAACGCCAGGATTCCGATGGAGGTGTGCGGGAACCTGTCTTTCTCCCACATATACACGCTCATCCATTTTTCCGGCCCGGGCTCGATGTCGTTCCAGTCCTTGCATGCGACGGTGCAGGCTTTGCAGCCGTAGCATCTACCTTGGTCGAAATAAAAACCGTACTGCGTCATTATTCATCGCCTACCTTCCTGATTTCCACAAGGCCGGCCGTCAGCAGCGCGCCGACGACATGGGGCAGATGCGTGTCTCCGATGAGCAGGTTGCAGTTGCCGGCGGTGTCGATGCCGTAGGGCATGAGCTTGGACTTGCGCAGGTTGTCGAATCGCGACCACTCGCCGTGGCCGATGGACACCGTGCCGGGAAGCAGCTTGGATGAAACGTATGCCGTGATCTCCACTTCGCCGAACTGGTTGTACACCAGCACGCGGTCGCCGGTCTTGATGCCGCGGTCCGCCGCGTCAGCCGGGGACATGCGGACCATGTGATCGTAGCAGTCGCCCTTCAACCAGGGGTTCCGGTCGTTGGAAGAGTGCTGGCGGTACGTGGAGACCGGGGTGACCATCGACAGCGGGAAGTTCTTCGTCCAGGGATGATAGTAGCTGTCGTTTGCCGGCAGGTCCTGATAGGTGGGCTGCCAACGGGGGTAGGGGTCCATCTTCCCGCCATAGCGGGTCTGGGTCAGGTCAGTGTTCTTCACGTACGAACTCTCGAACTCGATCTTGCCGGACGGCGTCTTGAAGGGGGAACGGCCCCACGGTATGGTGTTCTTGAAGGGATGGAACCATTCGCCCGGCTGGCCGGGAACGCGGATGATGGGCATCTTCTGGAATTCCTCCCACGAAGGCGGCACGACCCCGCAGTATTCCAGCATGCCGGTCTCGTCCTTGGCCCATTCCTCGTAGGCAGGCTTGTAGATGCGCTCGATGACCTGCTCGTCCCAGTCGCGCCAATCGGTGACGTCCAGCATTTTCGGGCAGTACTTGTCAGCGAAGCCCAGGCGGCGTGCCAGTTCCATCCACACCCAGTCCTTCGAGCGGATCTCGCCAGGAGGATTGACGCCCTTGCCTGCGAACAGGAAGTAGTTCTGCATGCCGGCCGGTGCGCCCCAGTAGCGGTTGATGCCGAAGAAGTGCATGTCGGTGGATTCGAACTGGATGATAGGCGAGGGGAGCACGATGTCCAAGAACTCGATGGACGGCTGGTCGGGATAGTATTGCCAGCCCCAGGAGAATTCCATGTCGGCGAAGCCGGCCATGCGCTTGGAGACGTTGTGCTGGTTGTTGATGTAGTTGTTCGGGATGATGGCCATCTTCAGATTGGGCAAGGGGCTGCCCTTCGGGCAACCGATGCGCTGCCGGAACTCTTCCTCGGTGATCTCGCCGGCGGCGTAGAGCTTCTGGCAGTGCATGATCTCCGTGACCTTGTTGTTGTTGTTCGTGATGGGGTTCACCACGTCGCCCTTGATCTGACCCGTGTCGGGAACCGGCGGGAAGATGCGGGGTTGCGTCACCAGGGACGCGCCGCCGCCTTCGCAGCCGCCCGGAATGCTCAAATTGCCGGTCATGGCCTGAAGGAGCATGGCGACTGCCGCAGCGTAGTCGCCCAGGTTGCGCTTGGAGACGCCGTACATCTGCTGCAGGTGGACGGGCTTCATGGACGCGTAGTAGCGGGCGAATTCGCGGATGGTCTCGGCGGGGATGCCGGTGATGGGCTCGGCCCACTCGGGGGTGTGCTCCACGCCGTCCACTTCGCCGACGATGTACTTGCGCCATTCCTCGAAGCCGTCGGGCTCGACCCATTGCGCCACGTAGTCATGGTCGTAGAGGTCCTCGGTGTAGAGGACGTGGGCGACCGCCAGGCCGAACGCCGTGTCGGTGCCGGGCCGGATGGGAATCCACTGGGCGCCGAGGCACTCGGCGCTGACGTTGTACACGGGGTCGATCAGGATGAACTTGCAGCCGCGTTCCTGGGCGAGCTTCATGTAGTAGGGCACATGGCCGAACCAGGCCACCATAGGATCGAAGCCCCACAGCACCACCAGCTTGGAGTTCAGCAAATCGGGCGCCTCGAAGCCAGGAAACGCGTCGCTCGTGCCCTTGATGAGGATGTCCGTCAAACGAACGCCCAGGTGGAAGTCTTCTGCCGCCGCGCCCCCGGACGTGGAGTGGTCGCCCCAGCCGGTGATGGTGCCCGGCATGTAGGATGCGAACGGGAAATCGGAGCTTTCGAACGCCACGTAGTAGCAGTAATACAGCCAGGGATGGTCGGGGTTCTCCTCCGCCATCTGCTTCATCTTTTCGGCGATGGTGTCGAGTGCTTCGTCCCAGGAAATCCGCTCGAAATGGCCCTTGCCCGCTCCCTTTTCGCCGACGCGCTTCATGGGGTAGAGCAGGCGATCCTTGGAATACAGCTCTTGGCGCCAGGCATGTCCCATGGGACAGGCGCGGGCTTGGATCATGCCGGTCTGCACCGCTTCTTCGTTGTCGTCTTCGCGTGCGACGCCGGGATTCACGGAATCATCCGGCTCGATGGAAACGATCTTTCCATCCTTCACGCTGCACTTGATGAGACAAGTGGCATCCCAGCAGCCATTGTTGTGGCATGTGGTGTAGAAATGCTCCACCCCCTCATGACGCTCGCTCAGTTTCTCCACAATCGATTCTCTTGACATCGTGCCTCCTTCATCGAGCGGCTCTCTCAAAAGAATGCGTTTGCGCGCTTTGGCGCAACCCGCTTGCTTTGCAGGCTACTGAGCGTGCGCGGGGGTTCGCAAGGTAGTTTCTGCATTTCGAATATTCGGCAATATCGCACAGACTCTCATGTGCGTATTCACATCATCACGGAGGATGAAGCGCCCGGAATTGTCCAGATGTTAAAATGAACGGAAAAGTGTCGGCAAATGATGCGCCTGTCAGATGCGGCGGCAAGCTAGAAGACTGTTCGCATATGAGAAGGACGAAGGTGGGCGCTCTTATCAGCTGGTCATTTTGAGGGGGAAAGACAGGGGGTAAGATGGCATATACCGACTACTCTTATACGGCCTTGACCCAGGCAGAGTTCTTCAAGGCCGAAGCCGAATTGATACGATTTGGCGAACGGCTTGCTCACAGCCTCGGCGCGAGGTACCTGAAGGACACGCTCCTGGCAATCGACGCCATCTTTGCCATCCGCATATCGCACGACGTGACGCTGCCCGTCGTTCCTCTCATCACCGCCTTCGACCTCTCTAACTGGAAGTACAAAGGAGATGCGGATCAGGGCATCCGTATGCAAAGGCAAGAATTTCGGCCTCCCGACGAAAGCCTGAACGCCACCATGCAGGCAATCCACTACATGCAGGCCATTGAGTGGGCAGAAGTCGTGAGCCAACAGGATGCTCCCATCACGATGGAGACCGTTCTGCACCTTCACGAGATCCTTCTGAGCGGAAAGACGGGCGACAACCGGTATCACGGGTTCAGAAGCTATTTTTTGCCGCACAAAAAGGGCTCCGACCCAACCAAGATCCCTTTGGAGATCAGCGAATTGTGCTCATTCGCGAACGGCGAGGCGTACTCGCCGCTGGGGCAAGCGTCCATCATCCATTATTCCTTCGAAAAAATCGTTCCTTTTGACACGATGATCGATCGCACGGGGCTGGTGCTTGCCTTTATGCCCATGTTCAGGCGCGGCCTTTTCGCAAACGGCTACATGGTTCCCATATGCTGGGGCGCCTCCATTGGAAGAGAATACCGGCGAAAACTGAAGGGCTCTTCCCGCGCCGACCGTTCGATCGAGAAGGGGAAAGACCTCAGAGAGCTGTGGGCGGTTTACAATGCGCAGAACACGTACATGTCCGTGGTCGTGGCCGATTCGTTTCTGGCTGAAGCGGAAAAGCTGCGCGCGAAGTGGAGATCGCAAGATCTGCGCATACCGGCCCATTCCGCACTTGACAAGCTATTGGACCTGTTTTTGGGAAATCCCGAGCTTTCCACCGTGCGTGCCGCCGAAATGATTGGGAAAAGCTATGGCGCCACCAACGAGGCCATGCGGCAGCTGGTCAAGGTGGGCATCGTCAGGGAAATGGCGGTCGATGGCAGGGAGCGCATCTTCGTCTGCAGGCAATCTGCCGCCATGATCACGGATTTCGTGGAAAATCTCATCGAGATGGGCGACAGGGCAGAATTGAGCGGAGTGCGCTGTTAGGTGTCGCCGGATCGAAAAGAGCTGCGGCGATCGCAGCTCTTTTGCATTCAGGTTGTCTTCGCGGGCACCTCCCCTGCGCCTTGTGAGGGGCGTGGCGAACGCGGGCACGTCACGAGCGTGTCAGCCTGTCCTCCCCTTCGCGCACGTGCGGGGACCGACGGGTGCAAGCCTATTTTGGGGCTTCGGCAGTGGTGTCGCTATGGAAGTTGGCGTAACCGCCGACGGCCTTGGCCATGAACTTGCCTTCGCTCTTGGAGAAAAACACCTGTGCCGCCATGAGGTCTCTTAGATCGACGCCAATCTGCGCCATGGCTTCCTTTTGACTCATTCCCGACTCGATGAAAACGTTCAGCTCTTCCGCCTTCTCGGGTGATTCCAGGGCCATGAACTCTTCACGATTCATACGGTACCTCCCCAAACGGTCGTCGGCTATCGATGCTAGGCTCATTATAGAAAGGCCCGGAGGGTTTCTTAAGGACGTTTCAGTTTAGCCCAACGGCAGAAACGTTTACCCGCGGAAACATGGCGGTGGCGCGTGTGGCATACGGCGAAGAGTCCGAGGCGTCGTTCAGCGAGAAGAGCGCAGGGCGCTATAAGTCGATCAGGTCGCGGACGCGCACGCCGAGGGCACCGGCGATCTTGATGATCAGCCCAAAACTGGAGAAAGCCGTGGAAAAGGGTCTGATGCTCTGGCAACTGGGTTTGGTTTGAGAGATGGGACGCCGGATCCTCAGAGTGCAAGAGGTTGAGGGCTAAAGGAGAAATTCCTGCAAGAGTTTTGAACGCTTATCGCGGTTCGGTGGGCGACGTTTCTCTATTGGAACAATGGCACTTTGCCCAAGAGGAAGTCTTCTATCGGGAATTCTGCCGAGCCGACGATGAGGCTGTAGGTTCCGGGGAAGCGGCTCACGAAATCCCCCAGGCCTTTCGTGTGCTTGGGCCGCCCGCTCTTGACTTCCAAGGCGGTGCGTTTTCTGCCCTTCTTGATCACGAAATCGACTTCTGCCGAGCCGTCACGCCACCAGAACACGTCGAAATGCTCTTTGTGGCTTCGTGCGAGCAAGTAGGCGCCAATAGCGCTTTCGACCAGATGGCCTCGGAGTTCCGGGATTTCGAGCAGGGCGGACCTGTCTTCCCCGGAAGCGGCGACCATGAGAGAAGTGTCATGCACCAACATGCGTGGGGAGCTCGTTTTCGCTTCAAGCACTTTCGGCGAGTACTTCTTCAAGCCGGTCAACAGGCCCGCTTGCGACAACAGATCAAGGTAGTGCGCAATCGTTTCGGTATTGCCCTTGTCGTCAAGCTGTCCGAGGATTTTCCGATACGATATTTCTTGCCCGGAAAACGATGCTCCCAGTTCGAACAACGCGCGAAGCAATGCGGGCTTGCGAATGGGCTCGAGTTCGAGCACGTCCTTGTTCAAGGTCGGATCGATGATGGAATCGACCATGTAGTCGTACCAACGCGTTTCGTCGGATCGCAGCGGCGCTGCGCCAGGATAACCGCCAAAGTAGAGGAAATCATCCAGCGTGTAATCGAAGGCCTGCACGCACTCCCACAAAGTCCAATGCGTCGAACGAACGATCTCGAAGCGTCCCGTGAGAGCTTCTGCCAACCCGCTTTTGAGCATAAGGGCCGACGATCCGGTAATGAGCACGCGAATGTCGCGGTTGAGGCGAGCATCCTCGTCCCACAGGCTTTTCACGCCGCTTGACCACTGGGGGATGTTTTGGATTTCATCGAGCAGCAGGATCGCGCTGCCATGCTCCGCTTCGACTGCGCGTGCTCGTCCCCATACTTCTTCGAGTTTTTCAATATTCAGGTCGCGCGGGCGGTCAAACGAGTATTCTATCGAAGGGAGTTTCAGATGGGAAAGCACTTGCGTTGCCGATGTGCTTTTACCTGTTTGGCGAGGTCCCATGATGATCTGAATGAATTGGCGGGATTCACTCAAGCGGTCGACGACCGTTTTGACGTAGTCGCGTTCGAACACGGCGGCACCTCCTTTTCTTGTCAACCTATCATATTCCTGAATTGGAACTTTTGATAGATGTATCTATCAAAAGTTCCAAATTGAAAAAATGATAGATAGAGAATGCCTCAACCGCGGCACGCACGCAAGGTGGGAGTCCCTGAAACGGCGGCTCCCACCTTCAACAGGCGCGTATCTATCTCTGATCTTTCTCATCATCTTTACGCAAGGCGCACGCCTGCGGAGCGACGATCCCTCTCGCCAGGGCCTGCTTTGCCGGCAGGGGGCACGTGTCTCCTGCCGGCTTTCGGCTACTTTTCCAAATGACAGGTGTTGCATTCGTACACGTCGGCGTGATGGCAATTCAGGCAGATGCCCGGCGCCACTTCGGCCGAAGGCTCGTCGGCATGGATCTTGTGGCACGACGCGCACGTGAGTCCCTTTGCCGTGTGGTCGTCGTTGACGGGCAGGTCGTGCGGGTTGACGGTCAGTCCGTTCTTGTCGGTGAGGACCATGCTCGACGAGGTGGCGGCCACGAGGTCTTCCTTGTCGTGACAGCCGACGCACGCTGCTTCCGGCACCTCGGTCTTTTTCAGCGTCTGCTTCTTCTTCTCCGAATCCAGGGTCACCTTTTCGTGCGCCTTTTCAAGTCCGGGCTCGTCGTTGTGGCACGTCAGGCATTGGCCTTGCAGGTCGACATGCTGCGAGGCCACGCAGGCCGCGTCGTCGAACGACTGCACGTCCCGTTCGTGGCAGGTGCTGCAGTCGCTGTCGGCGGACCACGCGAAAGCGATGTCCTGCGCCTTCGGTGCATCTCCGCCGCTTTCCTTCGCCGGTTGCGCGTCTTGTGGAGCGCACGAGGCCAGGAACAACGCAAGGCCGCAGACGAGGAAGGCCGTGGTCCCGCTCCGGAGAGCTTTCGTGCAGAAGGTTTTCGATCGTGAACTCATGCGCGCCCCTACTCGGCGTCCCACGGCTCGAGGGCAGCGCAACCCTGGCCGGCGATGCGCCCGGTTGAAACGGCCTCGCTGATGTTGCCGCCGCCGTTGTACATGTACCCGTAGATGGATCCGAACTCGCCGGCGGAGTACAGGCGCGGAATGGGATTGCCCGCCACGTCGAGCACCTGGCTCTGCCCGTTGCGCTTGGCACCGCCCTGGGAATTCAGCAGGCCCAAGGCGATCTCGATGCCGTAGAAGGGTCCTTCGATCTTCTCTAGCGGGAAGGGCTCGATGGCCAGCGATTCGGTGCCGTGCTCGTCGCCGGAAATGGCATCGGTGCCTTCGACGGCGTTGAACAGGTTGCTGGCATACACGGCGGTGCCTCTCCCGAACTCGTCGGGTTCGCCCGCTTCGATCGCGTCGTTGTACTTCTTCAGCGTGGCGGCAAGCGTTTCGGGCGGATATCCGATCTTTTCGGCAAGCTCTTCGATGGTGTCGGCCTTGAACATGATGCCGGCATCGATGAGTTCCTGGTTGGTGGTGCAGCCGCGCTTCATGATGACGGGCCAGGCCATATAGGTGATCATGCCCAGGATGTCGATGCTGCCGCTCTTGCCGCCCATGATCATGTAGGAGGGGCTGGGCACGGTGAGCAGCGGCCAGATGCCGCGGTCCTTCTGCTTGCCGTGGCGCTGGATGCTGCGCGTCTCTTCGTACATGAACCGCTCGCCTTCACCGTTCACGTAGAGATAGTCGACGCCGGTGGGATAGGGGATGTTGCAGATCGTGGATTCGGGGCTGATGGCCCGCACGCACGTGCTTGCGGCCGCATAGCTGTTCATGTGCCACAGGTCTGCGCCGATCTTCTGCGCCATCTTCACGCCGTCGCCCACGTTGTAGGGCGACCCGAGGGCGAACGCGTTCGGGCATCCCATGCTGGCCAGGTAGTTCTGCAGCATTTCGGGATTGGCCGCGAACCCTCCGCAGGCCATGACCACGCCCTTGCGGGCCTTGAACGTGCGCCCGTCTTCCGTGCGCACGCCGTACACCTCTTTGGTCTCGTAGTGATGGACGAGCTCGATGGCGCGTGCTTCGTAGACGATCTCGACGCCCAGTTCCTGGGCCTTGTCGAACAGGGGGATCCACAGCGAGGACATGCCGCAGATGCCGTCGACGTAGTAGGTCTTGATGCTTTCGCCGCCCGGCATGCCCGGGAATTCGGGGCGGCCCGCCGTCGCGTCGCCCAGTTCGAACTCCAGGTCTTCGGTCAACCAGGAGTAGTTGTCCACCACGCCTTCGGCCCATGCCTGCATGAATTCCGGCTCGCATTCGTAAGGGCCGTTGAGCTGGGTCTGATAGGTAACCGCCCCTTCGACGTCGTCGGGGATCATCAGCATGTCGCCCGACACGCGCGTGGTGCCGCCGGCATCCTCTTCGGGAGCGGCCTCCAAGGCGACGACGCGCTCGGCTCCGTCCATCTTGGCCGCGATGGCTGCCGACAGCCCCGCCGCGCCCAAGCCGATCACCACGACGTCGGCCTCTTGATCCCAGGTTTCGGGCAGGTTCCCGTTAGACCCATGTTTCGTTTCCCCGCCGCCACTGCATCCAGCCAGGCCGGCAAGGGCAAGGCCGGCAGCCGCAAGGGTGCCGCCTTTCAGGAAGCCACGACGAGACAGGCCGTGGCCGCTTCCTTCGGCGACGCAAGCAACCGTTTCGTCCGTCACGATCCCTTCGTGGCTCTCGATGCTCTCTTCCGTTGCTCGCTTTTTCTCAAAGGTGCTCTTTTCCATGATGATTCCCTTCTCCTTGTGTTTTTCGATGCGGAAGGCAGCGCCGTGCGCCGCCTTCCGCATCGCCCTGAACCCAACAATAGAAAAGAATCCGCCGAAAAGGAAACGACGAACGGGCATCACCTGATGCCGAAGCGGAATAGCCGCTCGCCAGAGGACGGAACCGAGCCGCTTCCGATGAGGCATAAGGAAAGGCCGAATCGGAATAAACACCTCGGTCGACGGTCCGTAGCCATAGGGGGCGACGGTCGTGTATCATGGAGCCGCGGAGACGAGGGGACGCCCGCGAGGGGAAGACAACCTGGGGAGATGCCATGGACATTTCGTATTGCAACGAGCTTGTTGTCCTTGCCGACTGCCTGAGCTTTAGCCAAGCTGCCGATCGGCTGTTCATCACGCAGTCGACCTTGAGCAAGCATGTGGCTACGGCGGAAAAGGAAGCGGGCTTCCGCATCTTCGATCGCGACACGACCAAGGTGGAGCTGACCGAGAGCGGGCGGGTGTACATCGAGCGTTTGCGCGAGGTTGCTAAGAAATACGCGCAGGCGGTCAGCGAAGGGCTCGAACTCCAGAGGAACGCCGAGGCCACGATCAGGGTCGTCGGCCCTTTGATGAACGACGCCATTGCCGCCTTGGTCACCCATGCTCATACGCAGGTGTCGGCAACGTGTGGCGGCCTCAAGACCTCCCTGACAGAAGTGGGCGTGCGCGACAGCTGCGAGCGGGTAGTGAGCCACGAAGCCGACCTCGGCATCGTGTTCCGTTACGGGAAAGAGAGCCGCAGCCTGCGGTTCGAGCACCTGTTCTCCATCCCTTTTGGGATCGCTTGTTACCGCACCCATCCGCTGGCCAAAAAGGAGCGGCTCGGGTTTTCGGACTTGGAAGGGGCGCGCATCGTCTCCTATCCTTTGGAAGACCGCGCCCGCTATCACGCCTTCGTCCAGGAAGTGCTCAAGAGACACGGCATCGACACGTGCATCGAACACCTCGAGGCGGGCACCCTGTGCTTCCCTGAGGCGGACGACCGGGTGGTGTTCGGGGTGCATTTTCCGGGTTATGCGCGGTACGGCACTGACCTGGTCACGCGTCCTCTGGACGACACCAGCGACGTCTTCGACGTGTGCGTGGTACGCCGCAAGAAGGAGACCAACGCGGGCGTGCTCGCCTTCTTCGATGCGATCGTGGAGCAGAACCGGCGGAGGTGAGCAAAGACAGGTCGGGCGCAAGGCCAGGGATCTCTGCCGCATGCAACGCCCCGCGGCCGGCAGCCAGGAGGGGATAGCTGCCGGCGGAGCATGCACGAGGGGGCAAGGCGGGGGCGCGGCGGCATTGCGTGAGCGCCCCCGCCTTGCCCCCTCGTGTTGTTGGTTCCCTTACAGGTAATGCTCCTTGGCGTGTTTGACGGCGTAGCGGCCGGAGTCGAAGTTGATGGCCATGTGGCCGCCGGCGGTGTTCAGGTTGTACAGGCTGCGGTAGACCATCTGGCCGTCGGCGCCGACGGCGTACAGGCGCTCGATGGGCTTCTTCGCCTCGTCCACCACCTGCCAGAAGCGGTTCGTGTTGATGCCGCCCAACGACAGGCAGATGGTCTGGTGCACGCGCAATGCGTACAGGGGGCCTTCGGCCAGCGCCACGAGGTACTGGGGATCCTTGCCGAACAGGTCGTCGTGGCCTTGTGCGCAGTATTGCTGATAGGTGGCGAACGTCTCGGCCAGCCCTGTCGCGCCCTCGATCTTCTTGGCGAGCTCGTCAATGCTTGCAGCAGAGACCACGTCGGCGTTCGCCGAATCCGCGGCGGCAGCGTCTATCTCGTCCTTCAGGCTCTTCGACTGCTGGCCTTCGGCGTTCGTCGTGACCGTGCTGTTCTTGTCCATCTCGGCGATCATGGCGTCGTCCAGGATCACGTACACGGCTTCCTGCGAGCGGACCGCCGTGCCCGTGTAGTCGTGACAGACCTCGCCGCAGTCCTCGTTGGCGAACCGACGGCCGTCGCCGTTCACCCACAGTGCGGGATGGTACTGCATGACGTAGCTGGACGTGATGCCCGTGATGGCGTTGCCGAACATGTAGCCGCGGCTGACCGCGTCCTGGCGCGCGCCGGCGGCAGCGGCCATCTTGAGCGTGTCGCCCACGCAGCCTTCGCAGCAGAAGATGTCGGTCTTGTCCATGTCGTAGCCGCCGTAGGTGGCCAGCATTTCCGGGCTGGCCGCCCAGCCGCCGCCAGAGAAGATGACGGCTTTGGCGTTGATTTCCAGCACACCGTCCTTGGTTTCGGCATACACGCCGCACGCCTCGCCTGCGTCGTTCGTCTTCAGCGCCTGGCCGCGCGTGTTCAGCCGCGGCTCGACGCCCAGTCCCTTGAGCGTTTCCAACATGGGCTGCATGGCGCTAGTCATGCCGCCGCCAACGCCGTCTCGCCACATGAGCACCGTGGGGGTCTTGCCCAGCGTGCCGCCGTAGAACGTGGCGATGTCCTCGGTATGGCATCCGGCGTCGAGCAGCCACTGCGTGTTGTCGGCGCTGTGCTCGATCACGTCCACCCACAGCTCGCCGTCGATCGTGTAGTCGTACAGCTCTATCTCGCTGCGGATGATCTGGTCGGCCGTCACCGTGACGCCCGCTTTCTCGGCGCCGGCGATCTGCTGCGGGGACCCGAAGGTGAACACGCAGTCGGAGAAGTTGCCGTTGCCGCCCGCCGTGTTGGTGGCTTCCAGCAGTTCCACCTTGATGCCGCTCTGCGTGGCCTCCAGCGCGGCCACCACGCCCGACACCCCGGCGCCGACGATGACGAGGTCCGTGTCAACGGTCTCGGTGACTTTGTCGGCCCAGTCGGAAGCGTAGTGCCCGGCCCATGGGTCGGTGTACGACGAATCCCCCGTCGGCTCGTCGGTGGTGGGCTTTTTCTCCGGGGGCTCCTTCTGCGCGGGCGCGCAGCCCATGGCGGAGATTGCGACTCCTCCCAGCGCCAGCGCGCTTCCTGTCAGAAAGCCCCTTCTCGTGAATCCCTTTTCCGTCTGCTTCATGGCTGTTCCTCTCCCTGGTTCTGTTCCCTGTGCCGCGCATTTGACGTGCTCGCATCCCGTGGAGGGACTGCGGCCATCATGGAGGGAAAGGGAAAGACGGGCATCCGCGCAAAGGAAGGATTTTTGTCGAAACCGTACCGCGTGGCATCCGCCGATTCGGAGGATGCCACGCGTTTTTCCTCGTCAGAGGCGAGAGCGCAGGTGGGGGAAAGGATCGGGGGCGGCCTCGGAAGCGCTCCCGAGTCGCTCTGGTTGCTAGGGGCGGCTCGCGGGGCGTCCCGAAGAAGCGTCGTAGAAGCGGTCGGCGGGCGAACCAGAAGCGCTGCTGGATTCTTCGAGCTTTCGCAGAAGCTCTTGGCGATCGGCGACGCCTGCCTTGCGGTACAGGTGGACGAGGTGCGTCTTGACGGTGCTGGGCGCGATGCAGAGCCGGTCGGCGATGGCGGGGGCGTTGAATCCGCACGACACCAGGTTGAGGATCTCTTCCTCGCGGACGGAGTACCCATGCCGCTTCGCGAACGCCGCGCAGTCGAACACCGGATGCGCCTCGTCGTCCTCCGGGCCAACGGCGACTTGGCCGGGGTTCGCGTGCGCGGCGCCGGGGGCACCGGTCGCGGGAGAGGTTGGGTCCTTTTCGGCGCCATGCAGATCGAAGCGGCCGCCGAGGATGATGAGCGACACCAAGACCAGGGATACCGTGGTGATCCAAGTGGAATCGCGGCCGGCAAGCGCCAGGCCCAGCACGAACGCTACCAGGATGGCCACCTGTATGACGAACTGGCCCCAAGCGAACAGACGCAGCCCCGATACGCCGGTCCGTTGGACGCGTTGGGCGAAGGAGGAATAGACGAAGGCGTCGAAGACCGACGTTCCCGTGATGATGCAGGCGAACGCGATCGTCTGCTCGCCGGGGCCCAAGAGCGCCACGAGCAGCAATCCTACCGCTATGAAGGGCACGACGAAGCGCGTGACGTAGCGTTTGCCTGCCTCGAAATGCATCAGCAGCGTGGTCGCACCCAGAGACGCGGCCAAAAGGAGCGCCGTGGCCGCATACGTGCTCATGAGGGTTTCGGAATCGCTGGCGGCCTGGATGGATCCCGTCACGAATCCCGGTGCAAACTCGTAGAGCATCAGGCCCGCCAAAAACAACGGCGGCAGCAACGACAGGGGAGAGATGCCACCAGCCGGTTCGGGCTCGGCAGGGACGGCCCGCGGCCCGCTCATGGCGGTAAGGGCGATCAGACAGCCGCCAGACACCAGGACCAGCAGGCAGGTGGCCACGGCGGCCACGACCGCATCAGCCATGGCCACCACCAGGCACAGCATCCAGCCGATGGTCATGGCTGCCAGCATGAGGACAATGCCCGACCGAGGATTGAGGATGTCCGAGAACGCCATCATCCAGGCCAGGAAGATGAGAGCCTTGGCGACAGCGGCCACGGCGATGCACGGCACGTACAGCGCAGGGTCCAACACCCCCATCACCACCAGCAGCGCCGGTACGAGTGACGTGGCCGTCAGGGCGCTCAGCCCGCCGATGACGCCCGCCCTGTGCAGGTGCGGCTCGATGTGTCGGTAAGCCAGCGAGCAGACGAGCAGCACGAAGAAGTAGCACACGTGCAGGACAAGCGTGGTGTTTTGGCCGTAGGAGGCCTTCTCGGCCAGGTTGGTGGACATGATGAGCCACCATGCGGTCGACGATCCCATGCCCACGCAGAACAGGACGTATTGTTGCAGCTTGCGATCCATGCAGCCCCCTCCGGGCCCCGTCGAAACAGTGCGCCGCACGCCATTATACGCTTCAGCGCGCGCCGGCTCCTAATCTGCGCAGCCACTGGTATAATTCTTGAGACAAGGCGAAGGAGGGGACTCATGGGGGAGTTGCTCACGTCGGGGAAAATGGCCGAGCTGAATTGCGTCAGCAAGAAAACGCTGCGGCTGTACCGCGAAATGGGGTTGCTCAAGCCGGTGCAGGTTGACGAGGTCACGGGATACTGCTTCTATTCCTACGACCAGTGTTCGACCATCGACATGATCCAGCAGCTGCAGACTCTGGGCATCTCGCTTGCCGAGATCAAGGAGTTGCTGGAAGGCGACGATTCGGCCGACATCGTCGAACTGCTGGAAGAGCACCGCCGTGCCATCGATCAGGAAATGCTTCGCTTGTTGATCGCACGGCAGAACGTGTCGCAGCTGCTGAGCAACTACCGCCGCTTCATGAAGCATCCGCTGTTCGACACGGTCATCCTAGAACACATGCCCGTGCGGCAGGTGCTCACGTTCGACATCTTCAACCCCAAGGCGCGCGTGCTTGACGACGATGCGACTTGGTTTTTGGAAGAGTGGGAGCTGAACCTGCGCTATACGAAACGGCACATGCAAGACCAGGGAATTCCGCTTTCGCTGTTCCACCATGTGGGGTGTCGCATTCCCAAGGAGAACCTCGAACGGCGTGACTTCACGTTGGACGCGTCGTTCATCTTCGTCGACGACGAGGAAGTGGCGCGCTCGCTGCATGCCGAGGAGTGTCCCTGCGGCGACTACCTGACGCTGTTCAAGCCCAGCTATTCCGACGAAGGGAGGCACAACACGGAAGTGAGCGGGCTCAACCTGCTGCTGGATTATGCCGAAGAGCGCGGTCTGACGGTGGCGGGCGACTATTACGGCGAGATCATCGCCGAAACCCCCGCGTTCCACTACGAAGGTCGGGAAATGCTGTACAAGCTGGAAGTGCCGGTGCTGTTGGACGACGAAGTGTGAGGGTGCGGCAAGCCTGGAAGCGTCAGCGAGAGGCGGCAGGCGGCTGTGGGCGCAGGTTAGGAGGGTGTTCGGCCGGCTCTTGTGGGAGACTTCCTGGGGGATTGGTCAATCGTCCGAGCTGATATCCAGCGTCACGCGTGCCGGTTCGGGCGATATGCGCCCGTCGCCGCGCACGGCGCGCACGAGCAGCTCGTAGGTGCCGGCTTCGGGAGGGGTGAACGTGAACGACCAGTTGACGTTCACGCCGCTTTCGGCATTAGGCGTCTCGTAGGTTGTCCAGGTGCATCCTCCGTCGCAGGAGAACTGCACCGCCGACACGGGAAAGCCGAAGTCCTGCGCGTACCCCTTGACGGTTACGGGATGGCCGGCCGTGCCGGCGAGCGTGCCGATCATTGAGCAACTCCTTCCCTGAGGCAATACGAAGGATGGCGCCCCGCACCTGACGGGCAGGCGCGGGGCGCTCGAATCGCGCTTACGCGATTCCTTCCGTGACGCCGACGTTCGGCACCGCGCCGCTCGCACCCGAGCCGGGGGCGGCGGGCGGTTCGGCCTCTTTCGTGATGGAGATGGACACCACGTCGCGCGCGAACGAGCGTGCAGACGTGCCGCCGAGCCACAGCTGGTTCGCACAGCCGACCGCGTCCGCGGCGTCTTCGTCGTTGACCGTGGTCACCATGAGGCTGTAGCGCTGCATGACGTACTGCAAGGGCAGCGCCACCTGATAGCCGTCACGCGAGGTGAACGTGATGGTGTTCGCACCTTCGACGGGAGCCGCCTCGTTGACCAGCGCCGAAAGCCGGAAGCCCGCGACGTCGGCGTTCGCGCTGGCCCGCCCGTCGGTGGGGTTGCCGAAGCAGGTGCAGCCCATGATCTTGCGCATGGGGGCCTTCTGCTTGAAATCGGCCACCGAGGCCGTGAACGCGTTCTCCACGTCGCCGGTCACTTCGATG
>CAJFVW010000133.1 GCA_904420575.1 uncultured Gordonibacter sp. | reverse complement strand
TCGAATCATACCGGGGCGGGCCGTGCCCTCCTTCCTATCTGGACGCTATCCTGCTGTCAAAGTGCGCAAAAAATTGTACGTTACCTGTCGATTTTGTCTTCCGATTCAATGCTCTTTATAGCTTCAATAAGTTGTTGCTTTGAGTGCACACCGACCTTTTTATAGATTGTCTTCAAATGAGCCTTAACGGTGTTATCTGAAATGAAAAGACTATTTGATATGGCATTGACGGAGTATCCTCGGCCTGCGAGCTCGAGTACTTCACCCTCACGGGCGGAGAGTCCAAAGCGGGATGATGCTATGTGACACGATGTAAGGTAATCGTCTTTCTCATCTGGGTTTGATGCCGAGGGAGCTTGGTAGAATCTAAAGAAGAAGTTAGGGGCAAACATCACCAGGTAGACGCTAATTACTATGGTGCCCACTAGGAGCATATCGTCTTGAACAATGGCGCTACCAAAGTTGAAGCCCAGGATAGACCCAAGCGCGACCCCGAAACCTTCAGCGGCAATTATATGAAGAGCTATATCGTTCGGCGACAAGTGATAGTCTCGCATTTTTTCGACCGAGAAAGGAATCAGGAGGCATAGATAAATTATTGAAGCTCCCAGCATCATGCTCGGAACGCTCGCGCCCTGCAACCCTAGCAGCAAGGGAATGAAAAAGAGAGCGCCGGCTCCAAAGAAAATAGAGGAAAAGACGGTTTTTGAGTGAATACGTTTTCTTCCGAGAAGCATAAGCAGCGCACCCGTCAGACTAAGAATAAACGCAACCGTGAGAGCGGGAAGAAGTATTTCCATTGGCCCTGCAAAGCCCTCAATTTGTGATTGTCGTGCGTCGGTAACCCCCCAATGAAAGGCTGAGATTCCAGACAAAAGCACTGCTCCAAACAGTGGCTTAGCGAGCATTCTCGCAGCCGTCGTGCTTCTTCTGACTATTCTGCTCCAATTCGGCCGGGCGAGTTCCGTGGCTTTCAATTTCCTTTTAAGTGAAGTTGAACCTGTATCATTATGCGGCCGAGTTCGTTTGGTGATGGCAAGACAAACGACGCCTGCGACCGCTATTAGAGTAAGTGAAGCTACGCTTATCGAGTTAAAGTCGAATAAAGCTGTTCTCTGAATCAAAATCACGGTCGCCGTTGCCATGGCTCCGCCGGCAAGAACGATGGCGTAAAGAGCGCGCTGCTCAATAGAGAAAAGGGCTCTTAGAAGCCCCCGAAGGGAGATGAACAGTACGAGTATCCCGGCAAGCAGCCAAAGAGAATTAACCGGAACACTAAAGAACAGGATTGGAGCAGTGAATTCAGACGAGCTGAGAAGCTCAAGTGCTACCAAGATAAAGGCTGCCGAAGCGAAAACCAGATTCAGGGATTTTCGTCGAGCTTCTTTTTCAAGCATTCTCTCACCGTCCTGCTGTGTTTGGCCTACTGTACCCTTTAACAGGTATTTTGTGCTACTACCCGAAATGGGTAATTCTGCATTTTCGCAATGTTTGCCCTGCGATGGGTAATAGGAATTGCGTGCTTTCGCTCTTAGTATTCGTTGTGCCGCGCAAAAGAGTTTTGTGTGCGGCGGGTAGTTGTAGATCATGATAGGAGCGAGGATATGGAAAAGGAAAGTATTCTGGGGAAGAAAAAGGGAAACAACATTCTATCGAGGCGAGGCTTTTTTGAGTTGGCCGGGATTTCAACAGTGATGGCTGGGGGTACCCTCGTGGGATGCGCGCCGCAGCAATCCAGTGAACTCGCTAGTACCGCAGCAAATAGCAATGAAGAGCAACCATCGGGCACGCCTTCGTTTCTTGTCGCGCCTGACCCCGTTGACGAGGCGGAAATTGAAGAGGTTATTGATACCGAGGTACTCGTCATCGGTGCAGGTATTACGGGTATCTCTGCAGCTCGATCGGCTGCTGAGTCGGGAGCAAAGGTTATTGTTGTCGAGAAGGGTGAGTCCTATGGGGTTCGCTCGTCAAAATACGGAGCGATCAATTCGTCTATACACAAACAGTTGGGCCAACCTGAGCTTCAAAAAGCGGAGATTGTAAATGCGCTTCAGCGTCAGATGAATTATCGAGCTGACAGCCAACTGCTTAATTACTGGGCTGACCATTCAGGTGAAGATTTTGATTGGTGGTGCGAGCCAGTTGAGTTTGCCGTATTGGAAAATGACACAGATCAGCCACCCGCTGACGCGAAGCTATGGATAAAGCCCACACATTGGCCGCATGACGCTAGCTATGACTGGCAGAACGAATCTGCCCCTTGTGTTATTGGTGAATTGGCTTTCTGTCCCGACGGGCACTTACCTGTTTGCGAGGCAAACGCCAAGGTCGCCCAAGATCTTGGAGCAGAATTCATCTTCTCTACATTCGCCCGTCAGCTCTTGAAAGAGGGAGATCGGGTTACGGGGGCTATTGTCCAGGCGCAGGATGGTACCTATTCTCAGATCAACGCATCCAAGGGTGTCATACTTTGTTGCGGGGACTTGAGCGGAGATGCGGAGATGCGGAGTTATTATCTTCCGTGGGCAGCGGACTATCAGACCAGATTCACTAATGTTGATTGCAATGGCGATCCCACAAATACTGGTGACGGTCACAAGATGGGTATGTGGGTAGGAGCGATTATGGAGAACGGTCCTCTTGCCCCTATGACGCACAACGTTGGCGTACCTTCTGCGGTAGGAGTCGATCCGTACTTGCTGTTGAACTTGAATGGCGAGCGTTTTATGAACGAGGACGTGAGCGGTCAAGACATCGAGAACGCACTGGCTCGTCAGAAAGGTCATACGGCCTTTCAGATAATTGACTCGCAATGGACTGAGCAGCTTGAGGCGATGCCATGTGGCATGGCGAACATGACGGGCGTCGTGCCCGATGAGCAATACACGGGCGGTGGTGAGAAGACGTCTGTAAAAAGCTTCGAAGAAAGTGCTACTTTTAAGGCCGACACCATTGAAGAGCTTATTGAGATGATGGGGTTGCCCCGAGAGACGGCAAAAGCCTCGATCGAACGCTACAACGAGTTGGCGCGTCAGGGGGTTGATGCTGACTTCGGCAAAAAGAGTACTCGACTGTTCGCACTCGAAAAAGGACCCTTCTACGCTTTCCAGTTTAACCCGGCGCTTCTTCTCGTGGTGATGGGCGGTCTCGTTGTCGACCACAACAATTGCCAGGCGCTTGATGCAGATCATAACCCCATTCCTGGTTTATATGTTGCCGGTAACACTATGGGGGGACGATTCCTTGTTGACTATCCGACGGTAGTTCAGGGAATATCTCACTCATCGTGTATGACATTTGGCCGTTTGGCCGGTGCTTCTGCCGCTATGGCTTAATCGGTATTCGAAGCCCTCCCAATCAAATGGGACCCTTGCATGGGTCCCATTTGATTTTTAGTTTCTTTTTGATCAATAGATACATGTCTTCTATTGTGTCTATGGGAATGTCGCAACATCGGTTCTTTAAAGGAAGGAAAACTTGAACTCCTGTTTCGGCATCTTCATCTTCAGAATAGAAAAATGGCTTCGCAGGTATCCCGCCGTTATAGGACAGATAATGCTTCACGAAGTCCTCTGGAAATGCGATTCCCAGATTCGCTTCGATTTCCTCTATATCAGCTCATGCGGGTGCCTCTCCCATTTTCTCAAACATGTCCGGCTCTCCTACAAACTTTGACTTGGCGTTGTCGAATCTCTCAGAATCGGTAAGGGCAATTGTATGCGTGCGTATAACACAGCTAGATCGCGTATACGATAGTCCTTGAATTCCTTGTCTGGTACGAGCAGGTGGTGAAGGCGAACATCTGCCCCTCTTCAACCGGATCTTCGAGGATCAAATCAGCTCCCTCAACGATCTTCCCGAAATTCCCCTCCTGGTCGATTACGAGCCGCTCCCTGCTCGCGTTCACCACGTCCACCGCGACGGGATGGAGCTCCAGCGTCTCGCCGGACCTCTTGTAGACAATGATTCGGTCGTGCTCGCGCGCGAAAGCCCCGTCGATGAAACTGGCGAAGGGCGCGAAGGCGGAACCGTCCGACATGTGGTGCCCGTAGACCATGACGAAGCGCGAGTCGATCGTGCACTCGCAGTCTATATACGGCGTGCCGTAAGCGCCCTGCCCCATCGCATCGTCGTAGAGGTAGGCGTTAGGTGCGTCCGGGCTCGCCTGTACTATGGGCTCGTCGATTCCTGTGCCCGGCACCTCTACCCAGGCAATCACCGCATCGGGCAGCGCGTCCCAGTCGATGGTTCTTCCCGTGGGGCTCTCCGCATCCGTGCTCGCGACCGCCTCGATACCGGGCGGTTCCTCCTCTACGATCTCTGAGAGCCAGGTGGCGAGGATGGACGTCGCTATGGCCACGCAGAGGATGGCGGCTATGGCCAATGGCTTCCTTATCTTCTTCATATCGTTCTCCTTTGCATAAAGAAAGGGGCGAGCCGCGAGGCCCGCCCCGTAACAGGTGCTTGGCTAGAATTGCCAGTACAGATAGCGAATCTTAGCTGTCAGCTAATCTTCGACAAGCTCTTTCACCTCCTCCTCCATGGCGTCGGTCCCGGCGATCTGGCGGCGTGAGCGTCGGATGTACGCGTAGTACGCGCCGCCGATGGCGCAGAGCGCGATGACCATGACGCTCGCCTTGACGGGGTCCATGTCGGCGAGGCCGCCCGTCTTCGGGTAGCCCTTGCCGGGCACGGGCTCGTCGGGGAAGCTCACGGCCTGGCCCTCGTCGTCGAGGTCCTCGTGGGTGGCCACCACGTTCTCGTCGAAGTCGGCAAGCTTCTCGAAGAACACGACGTCGCGGCCCTTGAGCTCGCGCGTGTCGATGGTCATCTCGATGTCGATGGTGCCGTTCGGCTCCTCAGGCGTGAACTCGGTCGTCCCCACCTGCGGCAGCCCGTCGGCTCCAGCGATGGCCGAGCCCGTCGCCTTGTCCATCAGCGTGGTGAACATGCGGTAGGTCGTGCCGGGGGTGAGCCCTGTGTAGGAGACCGTGTCGATTAGCTTCACGCTCTCGCCGATGGTGCCGTCGTGGGTGCCCGTGGCGGCATCGCGCGCCTGCGTGGAGATGTCCACGATGCCCACCGTCTGATCGACGTCGTCGATGTCGGCGTGCACCATGTACTCGGCCCCGTCGTGCTCCATGGTCTCGAACGCCACGAGCGATTTGCCAGCCAGGGTCGCGCCCTTGAAGGTGAAGGTCACCTCGACCGTGCCGCAGGACTCCTCGGCCGTGAAGGTCGTGGAGGCGGTGATTTCGTTGCCCTCGTCGTCGAGCGCGGGCTCGCCCGTGGCCTTGTCCATAAGGGTGCCTGACGCGGTGTACTCCTTGCCGGGCACTAGGCCTGTGTAGGCGATGGTGTCGACGATGGTGAGCTCCTCGCGCGCCTGGCCCTCATGGGTGCCGGACTCGGAGTCGATGGCCGTAGTCTTCATGGTCTTCGGCATGTTCTCAAGCACGAACTCGTGCGAGCTCGCCATGGAGCCCGTCTCGTCCCACTCGACCATGCCCTGGTCGTTCACTTTGAAGTCAACTATGACAGCGTTGCCCTCCTCGTCGACGTCCGCGATGACGTAGCCCTCTGGGGCCTCGATCTCCTGCATGTGGTAGGAGCCGTGCTTGGCGTAGGCGAGCGGGATCATGCCGTCGGCATCTGTCGCCATCTCCTCGTCGAAGGTCCCCTCGTCGTTCCAGATATGGAAGACGGCACCTTCCACGGCCTTCTCGGAATCGAGCGCGTCGACCTTCTTGATCGAGGGGTTCGTGGGCTCGTCGGTGACGGCCTCATCGTGGTCGTAGACCGCGACTTCCTGGCCCGCGTAGTCGAGCACGACGGTCTTCTCCGCCACGTCGAGCGCATAGCCGTCTGTGGCCTTGGCCTCGTAGACCTTGTAGGTGCCGAGATAGAGCTCGGGGCTCGTCGCCTTGCCCTCCTCGTCGGTCACGAGCGTGGTCACGACCTCTCCCTCATGAGCGCGGATCGTGCCCTCGGGGGTCTGGATCGTCTCGGCGGCAACTACCAGGTAGGTGGAACCGGCGACGGCGTCCCCCGTCCAGGAGTCGGCCTTCTCCACGGTGATGGTCGCCTTCTGGGGCATGTTCTCGAACTCGACGACGAGCGGGTCGTCCCAGCCCTTGTACTCGGCATTCACGTGGAACGCCTTGCTCTCAAGGGCCTTCACGTAGCCGTAGGGTGCCCGCACCTCGACGATCTTGTAGTCGCCCTCCTCGAGAAGCATCGGCAGCGTCAGCTCGCCGCGCTCGTTGGCGGTCCAGGTGTCGAGGACGGCCTCCTCGGGATAGCGGTTCGTCCATGTGACGAGGTCGCCGTTCGCGTCCTCTAGCTGGAAGCTGCAAGGAAGCGGGATCTGCTTGCCGGTCTCGGCATCGGTCTTCACGATCTTGAGCGGCGTCTGGGGGATGTGGTCGTTCACGAGTACGGGAGGCTCGTACTGACCCTCCTCGCTGATGGTGGTCTTCCAGTCCTCCACGGGCAGGAGCTCCTTGCCCCATTTGGCCTTGAACGCAGCGGCCACATCGGCGGGGATGACCTCGTGCACGCGGTAGGTGCCGTAGGCGAGCGCTCCAGTCCACTCTGCTGGCTTGCTCCAGCCGTTGACGGAGGCGTTGTCGTCCTTTGTAGTGGCAAGCCCGTTCTCGTCGACGGTGATGGTGCAGACGCGATCTCCCGGCTGGACCTTGCTGCCGTCCTCAGGGGAGAGCACGTAATTCTCGGAGTCGTTGTAGAGCTCGAACTTCACGCCAGGGGCGAGCACGCGCTTGACCTCCTGGGGCATGTCGGGATTGGTGTCGGAGTAGATCGTGACCGGGACCTCCTTCACGAGGCGGAAGTCTCCGCGCTTGACGGTGTCGGGCACCTTGGGCGAGTTGTAGGTGTAGACGGACTCGCCGACAGCGCCGTCCTGCGTGATGCGGACGCAGAACACCTTGGGCTCGCTGCCATGCCCGTCATCGAGGTTGTAGCCCTTGGGCGCGCGGGTCTCCTGGATGAGTATGGTGCCCAGCGGGATGGATGCGTCGCCGTTGGTCTGGTGGAAGAGCGGGTCTCCCGAGTACTTGTACTCCTCTGCGAGATAGGCGAAGCCGTCTGAGTCGGTCTCGAACACCCAGGTGCGCAGCGGCGCGCCAGATGCCTCGGCACCGGCGGCGGTCAGGTGGTCGCCCGGGTAGAAGCGCACGGTGAAGAGAGCGCCCGCGAGCGTGGCGTCGCCCTGCGGGGAGGGATCTCCCGTGGATGTGTCCACCTTGCCCACGAGCATGCCGACGGGGTCGGACTGCGGGATGTCGGAGACGGTGTCGCCGTTCACGCGGGTCGTCTCGTCGGAGACGACCTTCACGGGATAGGTCTCCGGGTCGAGGGAGTGGCCGGGCGCGGGCTTGGTCTCCTTCACCCAGTAGTCGCCGAGCTCAAGGTCCTCAAGCTTGCCGTAGCCGTCCTTGTCGGTCGTGATAGACCCAACTTCCTTGGTCAGGCCCGAGTTGCTGTACACGGTGTAGACAGCGCCCTCAAGGGAGTAGTGGTCGTTGCCCTCGCACATCTCCTCGATGGCGGTGACCTTCTGGAGGTCGATGTTGCCGTAGGGGGTGTACTTGAACGAGAGGATGACCTGGGTGCCCTCGCCGGTGTAGAGCTGGAAGGCTTCGAAGTTCTTGGGAACCTCGGATGCTCGGTCGGCGATGAGACGGCCGGTGGCTCGCTCGTTCGACTCGTTCCCATCGGCATCGAATCCTAGCAGGTGCCAGCGGGCCCAGCGCTTGAAGTCTGCATTGCAGCCGAACAGCGCGTAAGATCCGTCCGAGGTGTATGTGTCGGAGAGCAGGATGTGGGCGAGCGCCGCGTAGCGGGCGTTCGTCATGGCCGTGCCGTCGTACCACTCGTCCGGCCACAGGCTCTTATCGAAACCCGGGCTGCCGTAGGAGAACCAGAGATCGGCGATGACCTCGTTGCTGCGCCCAGAAGGGGCTTTTACTGACGACTTGGTGTAGCTTCCGGGCTCAGGGGTGGCTGATTGCGGATCGGCGCAGTATGCCATCTCACCGTCTGCCTCCATCCATGTCGTGTGATAGCCGCCGTATGAGATCTTGCTTCCTGTGCTCAAGCTCGCGCTCTCGGCGGCGGAGGCGGTCTGCGCCCCCGCCGTGAGCGTCCCGAGCATGGAGGCGAGGGCGATGAGCGCAGCGAGCACGCAGCGCATCAACTTCGATCCCGTGGCCTTGTCGATTGTGTTGTCCATACGGCCACCCCTAGCGTGCGACGGGCTCGGCATGGCGCGCCTCGCGGGTCTGGTTGTCGGCCGCCTCGCGGGCGTCCTTGGCCTTGTCGTCGAGCGACGCCAGGAACTCGGCTCTGCCCTTGTCGACGGCCTCCTTGAGGGCGGCGGGCATCACCTTCACGACGTCCTTGACCTCCTTGCCGGTCTCGTCGACCACGGGCGTGCCGTCGGGGTTCATGAGCCCCTTCTTCAGCCACACCTCTCGGTCGGCCAGGAGCGGCATGTCGCGGAAGTTCTCGCCCTTGAAGCGGGAGGGGTTCACGAACATCGGGCTGAACTGGTAGTAGCTCACGTCCACCCCGTCGATGACGGTTCCCTTGGGCAGGGTGACGGAGTGGAATGTCTTCTCCTCGCCGGTCTTCTTGTCGGTATAGGGGATGTCCTCGTGCACGAACTTGCGGTGGAGCGTCAGGTACACGTTCTTCTTTGCGTTGTCTTCCATTTGGAAGCCTCCTTTTTTGCGTCTTGTCTTCCGGGCTTGAAGTGGAATGCCCGCTTGTCTTCGGTTCATGGACGCATCAGCCCATAGGCACCACCTCCTCTCGACTCTCGTCCATGCCTAGAAACCGCTCACGATGTCGCGCGCCCAGCTTCCGCTCTTCACGAGCGAGAGCACGAGCAGGATGCACATGGCCAGGTACTGGAGGGCATAGGTGAGGCCGTTGGCGATGGCGTCGATGGGCGTCCCGGTGCCGGGGTTCACGGCGACGATCGAGCCCAGGATCACCGGGAAGGAGATGAGCAGGATCAGGATGATGAGCCCCGCCAGGCACACCGCCCCGAAGCTCTTGAGGTAGCCGATGCCGATCTGGCGCGTCTGGTCGAAGCCGAGGAACGCGAGCGGTATCGGCGAGAACGCCGCCATGATGTAGAGCTGGATCGCGCGCGCCCAGCAGACGACGAGGGCGACGATGTAGGCGATGAGCACGACGAGCCAGCTGATGACGGCCACGACGAGCAGCGCCAGGAGGGCTGACAGGTCGTCATCCCCCGTGACTATCGACACTGCCGCCATGTTCAGGGCCCCGCCCGTGCCGAAGAGCCCCTCCACGCGGTCGATGGCGAGCCCCACCACCTCGTAGATCGCGGCCATGAGGTCGAAGGAGTGCTGGATCAGGAACAGGAACACGGCGAAGAAGACGAGCAGGAACACGACCTCCTTGACGCCCGGCATGGACTGGTTGCCGTCCATGCGCTGGGAGATCTCTATGAGCTTCAGCGTGAACACGAGCCCGAGCACGCCGCAGCCGATGGGCACGATGGCCACCTGCCAGACGCCCCGCGCGATGTCGTACATGGACACGTCGCCCGCGCTCGCGAGCATCGTCTGGAAGGGTGCCGAGAGCACGCCCTCCGCGCCGAGGGACTTCATGACGTCGGTCTGCGCCCCGAAGATCCAGTTGCACCAGTCGCGGAGCACCCCGCAGAGCCACGAGTTGATGTCGTCGGCGATGGAGGCCCAGGCGAACTGCGTGGGGACGAGCAGCGCGCAGAGCAGCGCGAGCGTGCCCGCGAACGCGATGGCGAAGGCCCTGTTGGATACGAGAGATTTCACTTTCCCCATGCCGATCAGAGCGCCTCGATAGTGCCGTCCGGCGCTCGCGTAACCGAGATGAGCGTGGATGCGCCGTCGTCGAGCGTGAACGTGGTGGTCGCCGTGTTGTTGGCGAAGTCGACCCAGACCTCGGCGTCCCATACCGCGCGCTCGCAGTTGGGCGAGACCGCCGCTGCGCGCTGAGACACGGCCGACTCGATCTCCGTGAGCTCGCAGCCGAGGGATTCGGCGAGCTTGCTCGTCACGCCGGAGAAGTAGAGGGTGCGCGCCCCGGCCTGCACCTGCTTGTATGCGTGCGAGAGCGCGTCGCACTTGATGACGGTTGCCCCTCCGTCGCAGGTGACGGTGGCGGTGACGGGGGATGCCGCCTCGGTCATGGACTTCGATGCGAGGAGCACGGCGGACCCGTCGCCCTCCGAGTCGACCGTCCAGTAGGTCACGCTCGTGTCCTCGCCCGCCTTCTCGACGAACGCGCCGCTCACGATGGAGAGCGTGGACTCCGGGTCGTCCTCGGCGACCCAGGAGGTGCCGACGAGGGCCTCGAACGCCGATCCCTGCCGTTGCTGCGGTGCGGCCTCTCCGCGCTGCCCTTCCGTGTCCTCGGTCGTAGGAGGGCTCTGCTCTTGCGCCTGTTGTTGCGGCTCGGCCTCGGGCGCTGGCCCGTCCGCGCTCGCGAGCGAGCAGCGGGCGACGCCCGAGCCGACGAGGAGCACGATCGCCCCTATGGCGAGAGCAGCCATTATCTTGTTCTTCTTGGACATCTTCTTCCTTCCTATCTGATCTTGATCGCGCTCGTGAAGTAGCTCGCCCCTGTGGCTATGCAGCAGACGGCACCCGAGTGCGGCTCGTGGATGTAGCGGTTGTCTCCGATGTAGATGGCGACGTGGCCGGGCCTCCAGAGGATGTCGCCTGGCAACGCCTCGGATACGGGCACCTTGCGCCCCGCGCGGGACTGGTCCTCGGAGTTCCGGGGGATGGAGATCCCCGCCTTCGAGTAGCAGTACTGTGTGAGCCCCGAGCAGTCGAGGCCGACGCCCGGGGTCGTGCCGCCCCACACGTAGGGGACGCCGAGCTGGCTGTAGGCGGCCTGGACGATTGCGTCCGATGAGAACGCGCCGGATTCGAGGTCTTTGACCGTCATGGAGTCGAACCGGCGAAGCCCGTAGGTGTCCATAGCCGATTTCAGCGAGTCCACGTAGGCGGACGATGTCGCCCAACCCGCGTCCTTCAGGCCCTCGGCCATCTTGTCGGAGTCGTGGCTGACCATCGCCTCCTTGATCAGCGCGTTGTTCTTGTAGTGGGAGGCCTGGAGGAACGCGCGGCTTCTGAAGCGGATGCACTCGACGTCGCCCTTGAACACGGTGAAGTACGCCGTGATGGTGGTGAAGGTGCCTGGCGTGTACTCCTCCTTGGTGGACCACCCCGCTTTCCCGGCCACCTCCGGAGCGGAGGCGAACGAGGATGACCACTTCATGCCGAAGAGGTTGTGGTCGCGCGTGGCGAGCTGGCTCGTGGTCTCTCCCTGGCCCGACTCGCATATGATCTGCGCGATGGTGCATCCTGCCGGGTGGCCGTACTCCTCTTGGCAGCGCACTGCCTCCTCGACCATCTCGTAGGTGATGTAGGGGGGAAGCCCTTCCATCGATCTCTTCTTGTCCTCGGCGTCCCAGAACCCGAAGAGCGCAGAGATCACCTGGCCGATCACGAGGCAGACGAGCACGAAGGCGACGATGCCGCAGAGCACGCCGCCGCCAGCCGCGAGACCGCTGCCGCCGATGGCACCGGCGACAGTCGTGGTGCCGGAGGATGCCGCCGTCTTGGCAGCCGCGCTCGCGGCCCCCTTGGCGGTGCTCTGCGCGATCGCGGCCTTGGCAGATGCACCCTTGGTCGCCGCTCCCTTTGCGGAGCCTGCGGCTCCTGCCGACTTCCCGGACTTCGCGGCTCCTGCTGCCTTCGCGCCCGCCACGTCCTTTGCCTTGCGCGATCTTATGGCCGTGACGCCGCACTTGGCTGCGCGGCCCGCGTCGTATGCGCCCTGGGTGCCCTCAAGCTCGTCTGAGTCGTCGAGCTCGGAGACGGCCTTGGCCGCTATGACCTGCCTTGCGCGGATCTGCCTCGCTTGCTGGTCGTGGGGGTCTGCCGGAGCGTCGCTAGAGATGCCTGCGGCCTCCGCACTCCCGGAGCCGTGCTGGTGGGTGCTTGAGGGATCGCCCTTGGGGGCCTGACGCCTGGCCTTGCCCTTCGAGCCCCTCGTGCGCCCTGCCCTGCCCCCCACGGCGGACTCGGCCTCGGCGAGCACGGAGAGCATCTGGGACCTGTCGTCCTTGACGATCCCGGCGCTCACGGCGTCGACCTTGTCCCGGGTGACCACGTCGGCGATGGACTCGGTCTCCCTGTCGAGCTTGCTCGCGTCCATCAGGAGACACCCTTCTTGGAGTTGTTCTCGAAGGCGCGCGCTCGCTTGAGCTGCGCGATCTCCTCGGGCTTGGTGTTCCAGAGGTCGTAGAGGGATCCCTTGGGGAAGTCGTCGCGGATCGGCACGCGCGCGCCTCCCGCGACGAGCAGCCCCTCACCGGCCTTGATGGACTCGTCGATGTACTCGCGCTCGGCGCCCGAGAGCGCGAGCATCTCGGCCCACGCCGCGAGGTCCTGGGAGGCCTGTTTGTGCAGCAGCATGAAGTCGGAGTTGAGCACCATGGTGCGCGCCCTCTCGTGGGTGAGCATGTGCGAGGTGTTCTGCGAGATGCCCGTGCAGATGAGGTTGAACTTGCGGCCCTCCGCCCAGAACTTCGCGAAGTAGTCGATGATCGTGGGGTGGCCGAAGAGCGACTGCACCTCGTCGATGTAGAGCCAGGTGGTGACGCCCCGGTCGTAGTTGGCGTACATTCGGTTGCGCACGGCCTCAAGCGCGGTGAGCATGCCGAAGACGCGCATGTTCGTCGAGAGATCGTGCAGGTCTATGTTGGTGATGCGGTTGTCGAAGCCTATGTTGGACTGGCGGTTGAAGAAGGAGAGCGCGCCCGTGACGTAGCGCTCGTAGCGGAGGGCTATGTCGCGCGCCTCGGCCTCCGGCTGGCTCTTCAGGATCTCGTGGAAGTCCGAGAGCGTGGGCGTGCCGCCTGCATCTGCGTAGCGCGCGTAGGCCGCCTCGACGCACCGCGTGATGATCGACTTGTCCGCCTCGGGAAGCCCCTCGGAGCTCTCGGCCATCATGGCGGATGAGAGCGCCAAAAAGGCGTCTATCTTGAAGGCGAGCTGCGCGGCGTCGGCCTTGCCCTCGACGTCCGTGAGGTCGAAGGGGTTCAGCGACGTGTCCGCGTCCGGCGCGAGCCGCACGTTCACGCCCCCGAGCGCCTCGATGAGGTTTCCGTACTCGCCTGCGGGGTCGAAGATGATGATCTCGTCCGTGGGGTACGCGAGCACGGTGTTGGTGATCTCTCGCTTGACCGAGAACGACTTTCCGGATCCCGGCTTCCCGCAGACGAACCCCATGGGGCTCGCGAGCTTCTTGCGGTTGCAGATGACGAGGTTGCCGGACTGCTTGGACTGCCCGTAGTAGCCGCCGCCCTCCTGGTTAAGCTCCAGGGAGGCGAAGGGCATCTGCATGGCGATCTGCCCGGTGGTGAGGTAGCGCGTCACGTCGATGTGGTTCGCGCCGAGCGGCAGCACCGAGTTCAGCGCCTGGCGTTGGCGGTAGTAGAGCGGCTCGATGCCGAGGGAGTTGCCCTGGCCGATGGAGATGATCTGGGCCACCTGGCGCTCAAGCTGCTCGATGGTGTCCGCGTAGGTGTAGATGAGCCCCGTGTAGGTGAACAGGCGCTCGTTCTTGTTGCGCAAGAAGTCGAGCAGCTCCTCGGCCTCCTCCTTGGAGTAGCGAAGCTCCGGCGGGAGGATGGTGTAGTCGTAGCCCTTCTTCATGGCCGACATCTGCTCGTCGATGATCTCCTTGTCCATCCAGTCGAGCTGGCGCTTGACGAGCGCGAGCGCGTCGGACTGCGCTATGGGGCCGATGTGCAGGTTCACCGACAGCGGCATCGGCAGGTCGATGATGTTGGCGAGGTAGTGGTCCTCAAGCATCGAGCCGAACGTGCGGATCGAGAGCACGCAGCCGTAGGTCTCGTCGACGCGGAAGATGTCCGATCTCCCATCCGGCTTGAAGTCGATGAGCGCAGGAGCTATGAGGTCCTTGGTGCGCGTGTTGGACTGGGGGTTGATCTTGTCCCAGGTGAAGGTGAACGGGGCCTTGGGCCTCAGCTGCGATTGCAGCGTGGCCAGGCGCTCCGTGCCGTCGAGCGCGTGGGCCTCGCAGCGGATGCGGGAGAGCGTGTCGATCACGTCGCCCTTGATGCGTGAGAGCTTCGGCACGGCGTCGTGCACGTCGTCCGCCCCCACCATGTAGGTGAGGTAGCGGTGGCGCGTGAGGTTCGATACGCCCTCGCGCATCTTGTCGTTGAGGATCCGGTTGTACTCCTTGGCATAGGGGGCCGTGTCCTGGCCCTCGGCCGAGAAGAAGCGCTTGCGGCCGATCTCGTCCTCGGGGATGGGGACGTTGGCGATGGTGAGCTGCACGCAGGAGTCCGCCCCGAAGTAGTTGTAGAGCGAGGAGAGCACGGTGAAGATGTTCTGCTGGCTCTCGCGCCTGGCCGACTGGTAGCTGATGTCGGAGAACTCGATGGTCTGGGAGAAGAGTCCCTGCTCCACCTGGGCGATGCCGTCCTTCCAGATGGCGTCGTAGCCGATGTAGGCGGCGATGTCGCGCGCCTGGGCGCGCTGCCTCTGCTGGGCCTTGACCTTCTCCTCGTGCTCCTTCTTGGAGCGATCCGCGTTGGTGGTCTTCCCGAAGAGCAGCCCGATGGCGCTCTTCCTCTTGCCCGGTCCCTCGGGCTTAGTCTTGCTGTTCTTCTGATGGCTCATGGGCCTCCGCTCCTTTTCGCTTGGCCAGTCTCCTGGCCCGTCTCTTCGGTTTGCCCCTCTTAGGTCCCGTCACGCCTGTGGCGGCGGGGCTTTCGTAGAGGAGCCTCTGGTCTGTGAACAGGTGGTTTGCCAAAAGGGGCGCGAACTTCTCTGCGCGCATTCCGAATGGACGCCAGAATCCGGCGAGCCAGAACGGGATGGATGCGCACATGACGGGGAGTGCTGCATTAGATACTTCGATGCCGAGCAGGAAGTGGCACGCGGCAGCGACGGCGATGGCGCTCCCGAACCCGCCTGCCACGCAGACGAGCGTGCGGAACGACAGCTTGCCGACGATCTTCTCCTCGTATTCGCCTATGTCCTTTTGGATGGGGATCTGCAAAGACATGGCTCGCCTCCCCTAGGAGGGCAGCCAGGACGTGTCTAGCATCCCGAAGTAGACTGCGGCCGCGATGATGATCGCGCCGCCTGCGATGGTTGAGATAGCGGAGGCGATTTGGGATCCCCCCTGTTGCTCGCGGATCGCGAGACCGAGCGAGACCGCTCCCCATACGACCAGGAAGCCGCCGAGGAAGGTCACGCAGCCCGATACCAGGCTGATGATATTGGCTAACATATTCATGTCCTTTGCGTCTTGTTTGCCGGGCGTGCCCCAGGTGTGGAATACGGGCTTGCCGGGCGGTGCTAGAATTGTTCACGCGAAGGGCGCATAGCGCTCCTTTGCGTCTTGTTGGGCTGCGGCGGCGGCAGGTGCGTGGAATCACCCGTCGCCCTCGAAGGCACCCCAAGTGCCTGCCGCGGCCTTTCTCCTACTCTTCCAAGAGCATCCCCTCCAATCTGTGCCTGTATCTTTTGAAGTCGAAGGTCCCGCGCCTCTCGGCCGCCTCAAGGCTTGAGTGCCTCGGGTGGCGCTTGAGCGGGTACTTCTTGTCCTTGAAGGCCTGGGAGCCGTTTATGAGCACGAGCGCCTCGTCGCGCGGCATCCTCGTCACCTCGGATGCCTGCATGAGGTCGCGCTCTATGAGGTTGTAGTTGTGCGTGTATGTGGGGTTGGCCCCGCGCGAGTCGTTCACCGACACGCTCGATACCGTCTGCTTGCCGATCATGTCGGCGATCTTCTGGTTGGTGTCGGCCGACTTGCCGCCGAGGTAGAGCAGCGTGTCGCACGCGTTCATGATCGTGGCGGCGTTGTTCTCGCCGTAGTTCTCGTCCAGCTGGGAGAGCGATTGCAGGATCATCGACACGGCGATGTTGCGGCTTCGGGTGACGGTGATCATGCGCTCGAAGTCGGGGATCACGCCGATGTTGGCGAACTCGTCGAAGACGAAGTGGACGCAGCGGGGAAGGCTCCCCGCGAACCGGGAGAGCGCCACCTCGCAAAGGGCGTTCAGGGACTGCTGCATGAGCAGCGCGAACACGAAGTCGAAGGTCGAGTCGGTGTCCGACATCGACGCGAAGAGCGCCACCTTGCGGTTGGCGTCCCCCATGAGGTCGAGCTCCATCTCGTCGTAGGCGAGCAGCTCTCTCATCTCCGCGATGTCGAAGGGCTTCATGCGCACGTTGCACGAGATCATGATGGATTTCAGGGTCTTACCGGCGGCCACCTTGAACTGCTTGTAGCTGGACAGCGAGAAGTCTTCCTCCGGGCGTATGGGCGCGGCGACCTTCACCCACTCGTAGTCGCCCGAGCCGTTGTCGAACTCGCGCGTGGAGGGGTCGTAGCAGGACGGGACGGGCTTCTTCACGAGCCTCTCGCCGGTCTCAAGCTCGTTGAAGAGCATGTCGAGCGGGCTCATGTAGTCCTCGTCGTCCTCGCGGGCATCGGCCAATGCGAGAAGCGACAGCAGTCCCGGCACCGTGCGGTCCTCCTCGGGGCAGTGCAGGAGGAGGTAGGAGACGAGCGCGGTGTAGAGCAGCTTCTCGGCGTTCTCCCAGAAGGGGTCGCCGGTGTGCTCCTTGTCGCCGGTGGTGTTCCTGATGAGGCACTCCACGAAGCGCAGCGTCTCGGCCTCGCCGTGGATGTATGCGATGGGGTTGTAGTGGAGCGATCGCGAGAAGTCGATGGTGTCGAACGCCTTGATCTCGTATCCCATGTCGGAGAGAACCCATCCCATGTCGTGGATGAGGGTGCCTTTGGGATCCGTTATGAAGAAGTTCGCGTTGGCCTGGAGGAGGTTTGGCTTGACGAAGTATCGGGTCTTGCCAGTGCCCGGGCCGCCTATGACCATCACGTTGTTGTTGGTCTCGGTCCTCTGGTCGTGGGTCGTGTCGATGAGGCGGATCGAGGCGTGCTCGGTGAGCAGGACGTTGTTGTCGGCGTCCTTCGCGTCCGCGTACGCCTCCATCTCCTTGGGCGTGGCCCAGCGGGCGCTTCCGTGCTCCTCGCCCTTGCGGTAGCGGCCGCGACGCTCCCACCAGCGAACCCATACGAGCCACACCGCGCACGCGCAGGCGGCTCCCACGGAGAGCGGGAGCGCATCGATGTATATGATGCTGCCGGATGCGACCTGGGCGAGGATGAGACCGAGCATGTCCGCCTGGGCGTCTCCCGCCTGGAGCAGGCATCCGACGGAGATGTCGCCTGCGAGGAACGCCACGACGGAGAGCGCGGCGATCAGGATCAGCTCCGATCTCATCGGGTCTTCACCTCGACGCGCTCCATCTGGCGCGTGGCCTCCTTCGACTCGTGCGCTGCGGCAGACGCTGCCTTGGCGGCCTGCGCCTTCTGCTCAAGCGGCTCCGCGTCGCGCTGCTCGGTAAGGTCGTGCTCGTGCTGCTCGATGGCCTGCTCTGCTGCCCTGTCGACGTCCTTCTCAAGGTTGGCGAACACCTCGTCGACCTCGGGGGCGGCTGCCACACGGAAGACGAGGTGTTCGTGGCCGTCGACCTTGACGAAGTCGTGCTCGATGGCGGCATCGTTCAGGCGCTCGTCGATGATCTCTTTCAATGTGGCGTAGTCGGGGAGCTCCTCGAACTCTGACATGTTGAGGCGGGCGAACTCCTTCGCGCCGCCTTCCCGCTCCGGTCCCTCCTCGTTCATCTGCCCTCGGATGTTGCGGATGGCGTCTCGCAGCCGCTCGGCAGACGCTTTGATGGCGTCCTGTCCGGCGTCCTGCCCCATGCGCAGCATCCAGTCGAACAGCTTCTCTCCGGACTCGTCCCCGAAATCGCTTGCCATTTCTCCTCCTCTTGAAGATCTCTATCGGACGGCCGCGTCGCGCGCCTCTTGCGCGCGGTCGGCCCGGTGCTGGTTCTCGGATGCGCGCAGCGCCTCCTGTGCCTTTGTTGCCAGGCTCGGCTCCATGCGCTCGGACTTGTAGCGCCCGGCCTCGCCGATCTGCGCCTTCACGATGTCCAGGAGCGTCATGCCCTCTTGGAGCTGGTCGACCATGTAGTCCTCTGAGGGCGCGTTGACTGTGAGAAGCCTGCCCTCGGGCTTCTGCTCGATGTGGATGCGGAAGTCGCAGTTGCGCGCTGCCGCCCATCCGTCGTCGAGGTAGGGGAAGGCGTTGCCGACCCACTGCATGTCGCTCTTCGGAGGGAGGTAGTCGAGCCGCTCGCACTCCTCGACGGTGGCGATGCGCATGCCCGCGATGTGGCGGATGAGCTCGGATATGTCGCCAGCGATGCGCCCGAAGCTGATGGACTCGAAGTCGTGCCAGGTGCCGTCGTCTGCCTTCTTGAGCGTCCACCACTCGTCGCCCCCGTTCACCTGCTGGATGAACGCGAGGTCGCCGTAGACCACGCCCTGGCGGATGCCCCAGTTGCCCTGCTTGAAGAAGTCCTGGAGGTCCTGCATCGTGAAGCAGCGGTCGAACTCGTAGGGGTACTCCTCCATCCAGGGGTCGTCCTGCCAGTCGAAGCCGCCTCTCTTGAGCCAGCCGTTCTCCTGGCACTTCGCCTCAAGGGCCTTTTGCTCCTCGGGCGTGACTGGTGCCATGTTGAACATCGGTTTCCTCCTTAAAGCGCCGGATTGCCCGGCTATTTGCGGTCTCTTGTGGCGGCAAGGCGCTGTTAGTCGTCTCGCCCAGGGGGTGTAGGTGTTGCGTTTCGGCTGACCCGCATCTCCTTGCCGCGCTTGAAGGTTTATAACGCTGAGGGAGCGGGTCAGGGATAGACGCGATCTCGCTAAGCCCCTCTAAGCACCTCTAAGTTGCTAGTCCATCAAAACCACACGTTTGCGAGGCGGGAGCGTGACGAGGGTGCATGTCTCCCGAAGCCTCTCCACGATCGCCTCGGCGCTCTCGTGCTCGCCTGACCTGGACATGCGCTTCTTGAGCCCGTCCGGGCTGTACTGGGATGTGACGATGGTTGGCTTTACCGCCTCGTAGCGGGCGTTCACGATCTGGAAGAGCGTGGTCATGACCCAGGAGTTCGCGTTCTCCTTGCCGATGTCGTCGATGATGAGGATGTCGCAGCCGACGAACCTCGTCAGCCCTAGCTTCGCGTTGCCGTCGAAGCTCTCCTTGACGGAGTCGAGCATGGCCAGCGACGTCGTTTGGATCACGCTGTACCCGGCGTTGTGGAACGCCTTGGTCATCGCTGACGCGGAGTAGGTCTTTCCTGCCCTCGATGGCCCCCAAATGTAGAGACCCTCGCCACGTGAGAGGTCGAAGGAATCCAGGTACTTCGCTATATCGGCGACCTCCACCTTCGCGTTCGCGAACCTCGGCTTGAGCCCGCACCTCGCGAGCGCCGCTTGCTCCTCGCGTTCCTGGCGGGCGCGCTCCGCGTCCTCGGCCTTCTTGCGTTCCGCTCTCGCCCCCTCGCACTCGCACTCGATCGTGCCGACCCATGTGAGGGAGCCGGACAACCCGATGATCCCGATAGGGTCGAGAGGCTTGTCGCAAAAGGGGCAGCGCGCCTCTTTTGGCTGTGCGAAATCTATGCCCTTGCTCTTCGCCTCTTCGAGCGTGATCAGATGGGTGCTCCTGTTTCTCGGTGCCATAACGCGCGTTTCCTTTCTTCTTTGTTTGTTTTACTCTTTGCTTTTTAGGTGCCAATCTGGCACCCCCTCACGGCCGTCCATGTCACCCCTTCTCTCTCGCGCCGCACCTGAGATGTCAGGGGGTGACAGGTTGTCATCGGATGGGAGGACGAGGGAATCGGGCAGGCATGCGAGGGCGTAGTTACGGGTCATGAACCCGTCGCGCCTCCAGGGTTCGCCGACCTCCTCGATGAGCCCTCTCTCCTCAAGCTGGTTCACCGCGCGTATCACGGATCGCTCGGACACGCCGAGGAAGCGGGCGGTGCCGCTCCTGCTCTCGTAGAAGCTCCCTCCGCCCTTGCAGAACCCGAATATCCTCGCGTAGACGAGCAGCGCTGTTCCCTGGAGCTCGAACTCCTCCCACATGAAGGGATGCAGGACGAGGAAAGGGTCCTCGTCGACCCATGGGCTGTCTTCAGGTCGTCTCATGGGGCACCTAGTTCGTGCCCACTCGGGTGAAGTTGCGCTTGGCCCAGGCCACGAGCTCCTCTCTGAACACGATTCCGCCGCGCTCCTGATTGGGCATCCTTCTGAGCGGCAAGGGGTCCTCGGGCCTCCTTGCGAGCTTCCAGACCTTGTTCTTGCTGATTCCGAGCAGGGCGGCCACGTCGCTAACGTTGTAGATGTCCTGGACAGCGGGGCGGGATTGCAGTGTCACTTCAATGATCTCGGGCATAAGAGTGCTCCTGTTCGTCTCTGAACAGGCTCCCTGGGCCTTAGATACTTCCGCAGACATTTCCGGAGAGCTCCTCAAGCATCTGCGAGTAGGCTCGCGGGGTGATTCGGTACAGACGCCCGAGGTTCACTGCCTCAAGCTGCCCCGCCCGGATCATCCGGTAGACCTTTGTGGTCGAGACGCCCAACATGGCTGCGACGTCTTCCACCGTGAGGAGCTCTTCTGGCTTAGAGCGATGCGCGATCGCCTTGATGGGCTCGTTGCGGCTGATCCTCTTGATTTCATCTGCCATCTCATCCAATCCTCTCAAGTAGCCTTCTCTGGCATGTTTTCTGCTTCTTTGGACTTCTGTCGACTTTTCGGATGATTGCAGGAAGACTAGCTTGCGGGACCCAGAACTTTTCGTTAAGCACCTCTAAGCACCTCTAAGTTGCCAGTCCGCAAAACCCACACAACTGCGCTAGCTAAGTACCCTCGATTGCCTGCTCCATCGGATAGAAAAAGTGCCCCGACATAGAGTCGGGGCATCATCGGCATCTCGGGTATCGCTGGTGCTTACGAGATAACCACGCTCGGTTCCATCGACCACATTGCCGAGCGGGGCCGTGCCGCAGAGCTGAGATTTGTTTTCACGACCAACCTCCTCGATGATCTGACCTTCCGGGGCGACGCCCCTTGGGAACCTTGAGCTGCCATTTTGGTCTTTGAGCGCATGTAGAATGCTACTCCAGGGAGTGGCACCATGGTGCGCGTCCATGGTATACCCCAGTTGATTGCAAGGGTATAGTATGCGAAGCTGAAGAATTGTGGTAACCCGAGAAAGCGACCGAGATTGGCCCAACCTGAAACGCCCAAAAAGCAACATTACGTACCCAAGTACTACCTTCGCCGTTTCACCGAAGAGGGCGAGCGTCTGTGGGTGGACGACCTTGTGCGCAAGAAGCGCTACAAGAGCAATGTGGGGGATGTCTGCGAGGAGAACTACCTCTATGAGATGCTGGCGGAACCCACCGCGTGGCACGGCTCGATCATCTTGCCCGGCAAGATAGAGAAGCGGCTCTCCAAGATCGAGGGAGAGCAGGCGCAGCTGCTAGCCAGGGTCGACCGCCAAGCCGAGAAAGGGCGCATCAGCGAGAAGAACCGACGAGGAGTCGCGTGGCTGATAGCGCATTTCATTGCACGTCATCCGGCCATGCTCGCAGACTACGAACCCGACTACGATGCGATGATGAGCGATCCGTTCGTCAGAGAGGGGTGCCAGCTGCTTGAGCAACTGGGCATGGGCAGCGACATAGAGGTCCTCGCGAATGGCGCGAACCAGATGGTGCTCACCTTATGGAGGCGCAAAGGCTCTCCGACCTATTTCGCCAAGACCAATTTGGAGGCGCTGAATTTCCGATTCTTCAAGGCTACGGGTGATGTGCGGTTTATCACATCGTCCCTTCCTCCCCATTTCAACACATCGGAGAGGGCAGATGGCAAGGACCATATCGACGACCTCCTCATGCCGCTGTCAGACACGCTGGCCGTAGAGTACGGCAGGACGTTCGCGAGCACCTCGAAACCGATAGGGGTGCAAGACGAGGAGGTCGTGAGGATAAACGCGGGGTACTACCTTGGCGTGCCTCTGCGCGAGAAGGTCCTTGCGGGGCGGGAGTCCGATCTCTCCGCCGCACGGGAATACGCCCAGGGATGGAAGGCGGCTGCCCTGATCAGAGCTGTGCGCTAGGGGATCCAAGCACCGGGAAGCGCGAGCTCGTCCAGCCTCTCAAGCCATTTCTCGAAGGTGCCGTCCTTGGCGCACGTTCCGAACTCATCGGAGTAGCCACTGAAATGGTCTGCTCTGGATATTGCCACCATGGAGGCGATGATGAGCGCTGCATCGGCTTTCCGCATGTCCTGGGCCTTGATCCTGGTGACGTCGAGCGGAATGCCGTGGGCTTCGAGTATTGCTCCGTAGTCTTTGAACTCTGGATGGCGGTTCGTGAGGGCATACAGGTCGTGGAGCAGGACATCGCTTTCCGCGCCCGAGCGATGATGGGAGGCCACTTACGAGCTCCGATTAGTGTGTTGGCCTGCGGTTTTCTATATTCGTCCGCGTTCGTAAGTTCCCAGTTCAGACGTGTTTCCGTGTGCATCTATGTTAGCGCACGTCGATCCGCACTGTGATAGTTCTGTGATAGTCGATGCCAACGAGGTTGTAAAGGAAAGAGTATCTGGGAGGTTCTATCGCCGAGGGGCTAGATCATGCTCCTTATGCCAGCACTGATTCTAAGACGATTGTGAGTTCTCAGGTAATTGGACTTCGTCGATAAGTGTATCTAATTCAGCGCGGGAGTGAATTCCTAGCTTGGAGTATATGTGTCGCACATGGGTCTCTACCGTATTTGCTGAAAGCACGAGTAACTCTTCAATGCGTTTCGCAGATTTGCCCCATCCTAGGAGAACAAGAACCTCCGTTTCACGCTTTGAGAGACGGTACTCCCGAGCAAGTACATTGCAACGTCTCTCTATGAGATCCTGGAGTAGTTGAGCGCGATCGTTTGGCGAGAGATCGTCACTCGGCTCGTGCGTAGGCGCAAGGTCGCCACCTGCATCGATGTCAGCTGTCGTACTGCTTCTCGCAGTATTGTCTGTGTTGTTGCTGTCAGCTGTATCGATCAACTCCCCTTCATCATATTCTTGGGCTTTTCTTCCGACAAAGGCCGTTTGGTAATCATTCCCCGCCATCCAAAACACGATAGCAGCAAACGATCCGAGAAGGACAATGCCGTACATCACTTCTGTACCCCAGAAGGATCCTTCGCCTAAAAGGAAGGACAGCATATGGCCGATAGACGACCCCACGAAGAGAGCCGCGCTTAAACATGCCCTACCGATTCCATATAAGAAGATGATGGGTGTTCGGAATCGATAGGCTTTATCGCAGAGCAAGAGAACGAGCAGCATTTGGGCGAATGCGTAGCTTACGTTTATGGCCACTTGAGCCACGAGAGTAGATGCGCCAGAGAGGATTCCAACAAGCAGACACCCGAGCATTACAGGAATCACGGCATTGAAGATAGCAAGAAGGCATGTCGCGCTGTGTACGAGATAGCGACCGAGCATAGCTTTGACAGCTTGATAGAGCAACTCGATGAATTGGTTTGGGACGGGGTGCCGCGTATCGAGACGATGCTGTCCATACTGCTCGGCGCAGAGGACAGCGATTATACAAGGGAAGCCGCAAAACTCTTGATGCGCGGCGCTGTCTGCCGTGCATTCAGCATTCACGGTGTACAGTTCGACATAATGCTGGTCTTAGTCGGGCCTCAGGGATGTCGGAAGACGAGCTTCTGCAGGTGCCTCGCGCTGTCACCGGAGCTCTTCGAGGACAATCTAGGAGAGCTGAGCCGTCCTGATGCCGCAATCAAGGTGCAGGGATCGCTCGTGGTGGAGATGCCGGAACTATCCTCGATCAAGTACACCAGGCATCGGGAGGCGGTAAAGGCTTTCCTGACGCGCATAAACGATTCGTACCGGATCCTCTATACAGGCGATATGGCGAAGCCCTCCCGCCGCTGCGTCTTCATAGGCACAACCAACGATTACGATTTCATGAGCGGATCATTCTGGAACCGGCGATTCCTCCCCATCGAATGCGGCCTCTACGAGCCCGGAATCGACTGGACAGATGAAGACGCTGTACGGCATTTCTTCGAGCAAGTCTGGGCAGAAGCCATCGTCTGGTACAAGAGAGACCCCAAGGGAATCACGAAGACGCTAACCCCGTCTTCTACGGTTCTTGAAGAATGCCGGAAGATGCAGGATCGCTTCAAGACAGAAGACCCGTGGTATGCGCCAATCGAGAATTACCTTGGCGAAAACGAAGATCGGGAGATCTGCGCCAAGGAGATCATGGTAAAAGCCCTAAGAATAGATTCAAACGACAGGAAGGTTGTTTTTGAGAGCTGCAAGAAGATCCATGAACTGATGCGAAATTTATTTCCCGCATGGGAAAGGGTGAGCTGCAAGACAAGGCGCATGGGAGAATGGGGCCCACAGAATACGTACTATGTACATCGCTGCTCTTATGAACAGATAGAAAAGGATCTGTAATGAGCAACGGAACTGTTACCCGCCCATTACAAAATCTGACCTGGAAGGCCTTCGCTCGTAACAGTGTAACGTTCTCTTCTCTAAAAGGAAGGAAAGAAAGATGATGGATGAGGGAAAGGTGCAAAAAGAAGTTATCGAAATCGCGTTACGTTACATCACGCAAGCCGAGGCAAAGCTTTAAGCTGTTGATGAATTTACCTCCTACTACCTGTCGATTGCAAATGAGGGCGTCAGAGCATCTCCGATAAGGATGTGGCGCTGTTCCCCCCGAAGACCCCGGACGCCGACAATTGCATCATGGGCCATTAACGCATGCATGCTTCAGAGACCAGCACAACTAGCCGAGAAAACATGGACTATAGTGCGATTGGTCCGATACGGCAGTACCTCAGAAACTAGGGAGATTTTCCCGGGGGAACTTCCTCATCACCCTATTAACTATTTCTCCTATATATACCTACCCCCCCCCATCTACTAGAGAGCGGGAGCGACCGCAGAAGCGCATGTATTCCGGACATTCTCACTCACGCAGCAGGGGAACGATCTGCGCAGAAGGGAACGTGGACGCCCTAGCGGCCACCGGCTCGTCCGCTGTTCCCTTCCCCAGGATCTTGCCACTGATGCAACATCCGTGTCTCGCAGTTAGTCGAACGCCAAAGCCACGCCTCCTCGCCCGTACCAGCGCCTCGTGTCCTCGGATGGCACCAAGGGATGCAGGATGCGCCCCGCACCCATGAAGACAGTCTCCCATGGCCGCGAACATGCGCCTGGGTTTCATGGGTGGATAAAGAAGAAGAGAGCCACCCCTGTCAGGCAAAGGAGGCCGAACATGGAAGCAGTATTGGAGAAGCGCCAGTCAGTGAGCCGTGATCAAGCGGATGCCCTCGCAAGCGAGCCGAGCATCAAGGAGTGCACGATCCTCGCAGCGAGGCGCTACCTCGAGAAGCGCGGCTTCGCGGTGAAGCAGAAGTGGGAGAGCGACACCCAGCTCGGCTTCGTGGTGGAGGACGAGGACGTGCTCGCGTTCGTGCACGTCGTCTCGAACGGGCTGGACAAGAAGGGGTTCCCGGCGGAGACGATTATGTCTCGCGAGGAGTTCGAGGAGGCGGCCATAAGCTGGCTCACGACGTACGGCCAGGAGTATGTGAACGTTCCTGTGCGGTTCGACGAGTTGACACTCAAGGTCCTCTGCGAGGACAGGGCACTTGTGAGACATCACATCAACGCCCTGGGAGCTTGCGAGTAAGGCAGATTTCACATGCAGACTACTTAGCTGGTAACGTACAATTTTTTGCGCACTTTGACAGCAGGATAGCGTCCAGATAGGAAGGAGGGCACGGCCCGCCCCGGTATGATTC
>CAJFVW010000132.1 GCA_904420575.1 uncultured Gordonibacter sp. | reverse complement strand
GCGCGCCACCATGCAGTCGCTCTGGCTTTCCATTTCTGCATTCACCACTGGCGGTTTTGCGCCGATGAGCCAGAGCGTGATGTACTATCATTCCTTTCCCATGGAAGTTGTGCTCATGGTTCTTATGGTGTTGGGCGCAATCAATTTCGTGATTCATGCGGAGGTGTGGAACGGACGCGTAGAAATGTTCTTTCGGGACATAGAAGTCCGCACGATGGTGATATGGCTGGGCATTATGACCTGCGTGCTCGCCGCATCGCTCAGCGCCAGTCTTGCGTTTTCCGACCTGCCTGCCATGTTGCGGCGCGGCGTATTCATGGTTATCTCGGCGTTTTCTACTACGGGCTTTCAGAACATCACGACGAATCAGCTGACGGTGGTGTTCTCTTCCGGGGCCTTTCTGGCCATTGCACTGATCATGGCCGTGGGCGGCGCTTCGGGTAGCACGTCGGGCGGCGTGAAGTTCAGCCGTGTGGGCGTCATCTTCAAGTCGATCGTGGCCACCATCAAAGAAGCGCTTGCACCCGATTCTGCGCGGGTGGCGGTGGCGTACAGCCACGTGGGGCGGCGCATGCTTTCGCCGGTCATCGTCAAGGAGGCCATGACGGTGTTCATCCTATACGTCATCACGTACACGGTGGGCGCCTTGGTGGGCATCGCTCACGGCTACGGGGCGACGCAGGCCATCTTCGAGTCGGTGTCCATGGCGTCGAACGGCGGCGTGACCACGGGGCTGGCAACGGCCGGCATGCCCATGTCGCTGGAGTTGTTCTACATCTTCCAGATGTGGGCGGGCCGTCTGGAGTTCGTGACCCTGTTGGCGCTTTTGGTGGAGATCGTGGTTTCGTTCAACCCGAGAAGGCGGGCCAAGCAGTCATGAGGGCGAATCGCGCGACAACGCAGCAGCAGTGGCTGGCTTGCATCGGCGCATGCCTGTGCGCTGTGACGTTGGCGTTTGCGTGCCTGCCCCTTGCGCCCGCCTACGCCGAGGACGACGACAACGTGGTGGACGAGCAGCAGCTTCCGGACAGCTCGTTCGTGTACGACACGTCCATCATGGCGTTGGCAGGCGCCAATTCCAGCTTCGACAACCAGACCGTGCAGGTGGTGGGCGAGGTCATCGGCGACGCCATCAACGCGGACTGGGACGGTTCCCACAAATGGGTGACGCTGTTCGAAAAGGACGGCAAGACTGGCCAGACCGCCACAGTCTCCGTCTTCATGACCAGTGAGACGGCGGCGCGCATCGACACTTTCGGTGCCTACGGCAAAACAGGCACGACGCTGCAGGTGCGCGGCACGTTCCATTTGGTGTGCCCGGAGCACGAAGGCCTTTCGGACCTGCATGCCAGCCATGTGAGCATCGTGAGGAAGGGCACGGTGAAACCCGACGAGCTCGATCCGAAGGCGTTCGTTCCCGGCGCGGTGTGCTTGGCCGTGGGCCTGCTGGTCATGTTCGCGTACTACCGGCTGCGGGAACGGCAGCGCTAGGCTCATGGGTGGAAGCATGACGCAGCGCATGCATCAAGGCGAGGTGGTCAAGCTCGATCGCGGTTTTCCTCTGGTGCGTTTGGACGGGGACGAGTCCCTGGTGCGCTGCGAGCATGCGACGGCCCTGGTGAAGGGCGAACGGGTGCGCGCCGTCATCGGCGACCGCGTGGAGGTGGCGTACCCTGAAGGGCACGACAAGGCCATCATCGAGCGTATCGTGCCGCGCACGCGGGCGTTCGTGCGCAAAGACCCCACCGAACGTGCGGTGCCGCAGGTGCTGGCGGCCAACTTCGACCGCGTGATCGTGGCGCAGCCGCTGGGCGACGTGAACACGCGGCGGCTCGAGCGCGAACTGGTGCTGGCCTACGAGACGGGCGCCGCGGTGACGGTGGTGCTGACCAAGGCCGATCTGGCCGAAAACGACGAGCAGGTGGAGGAGGTGCGCGCCCAGGTGCGCGCATTGACCGGTCCCGACGTGGAGACGCTGGTGGTTTCGGCACTGGACCCGCAGAGCGTGGAAGCCGTGCGTGAGCTGGTGCCTCCCGGGAGCATGGCGGTGCTGGTGGGAAAGAGCGGCGTGGGGAAGTCGAGTCTGGTGAACTTGCTGGTTGGTGCCGACGTGCAGGAGACGGCCGCCGTGCGCGAGGCCGACGGGAAGGGCCGGCATACCACGGTGAGCCGCGAGATGATCGAGGTGCCTGGCGGCGGGCGCGTCGTGGACATGCCCGGAGTGCGTGGTTTGGGCCTGTGGGACGCCGATGCGGGTATCGAGGCCGCGTTCGCCGACGTCGAAGAGGCGGCGACGCGCTGCCGTTTCCGCGACTGCAAGCATCAGGACGAGCCGGGATGCGCCGTGCGCGCCGCCGTGGAAGCCGGCGAGCTAGCGCCCGAGCGGTGGGAGTCGTACCGCACGCTCAAGCAGGAGACGGCGGCCGTGCGCGAACGCCGTGAGCAGGCACGTTGGATGCAGGGGGAGAAGGCGTCCGGCAGCGCCCGCGCGTGCAAGGCCCGGCGCGCCCGGCAAGCTGTGGCCGCCAAGCGGCGTCCCAAGGAGCGCTAGGCCTTCCCAAGCCGGTAGGCCGCGCGGCGGCCTTCGCCACCCTTCGCCGCTAGCCGAGCACTTTGCGTTCGCCCGTGGTTCGTGATAAAGTCTCGCCGCGAACGGAAGGCGCAGACGGCGCGCCGAGGGGGAGACGGGTTCGCTGTCCGGCGGGCTTGGTTGCGAAAGAGGCGCGCACGAGACGCGCCCATAGGGGGCAGGGCATGAAGAAAATCAGCTTGAAGACCATCTATCTGGTGGCGCTGACCGCGGTCTTCCTTGTGTCGTTCTTCGCCTTTGCCGCCTTCGACCTGGTGTCCCAGCAGAAACAGGCCGAGGAGTCGCTGTTGGAGGAAGCCCGCACCTTCGCCAAGGAAATGGATGCCGTGTGGCAGTTCATGGACAACTCGCAGAAGGTCATCAACACGTCGGCTGACGGCGACTACGACTTCAAGGGGCTGCACTGCTCCATCGTGGGCAAGAGCGTCGGTGCCATCTTCTCGGCGGGCAACGACTACACCATCCGCTACACCAACTTCAACCCGCGCAGCATCCAGGACAAGCCGGACGCGTTCGAGGCCGCCGCGCTCGAATCGTTCGACGCCGATGCGGCGACGCGCGAGTACTACGGCGTGGCGGAATTCGACGGCGAGGAGCGCTTCCGCTATTTGCAGGCGCTCGAAGTGGACGAAAGCTGCCTGGAGTGCCATGGCGAGCCTGTGGGCGAGATCGACATCACAGGCCACGCCAAGGAGGGCTGGACGCTCGACTCGGTGGGCGGCGCCATCAGCATCGTCATCCCAATGGACCAGCAAAACCAGGCTATGATGGGCAACGTCATGCGCGACGTGGCTTTTTTCCTCATGCTCACCGTGCTTATCGGTGCGGTTATCTACCTGGTGACCACCTTCTTCGTGTTTCGCCCCATCGACCGCATGAAGGTGGCGTTCGGAGAAATGGGGGAAGGGCGGTTGGGCGTCCTTCTGGACGATCGTCGCGCATCCAAGGAAGTGGCCAGCCTGATCGCGCGGTTCAACGACATGGCAGCCGAGTTGCGCGCCATGTACGAGCATCTGGAGGACCAAGTGGCCAGCCGCACGCACGATCTGCAGGAAGCGAACGCCGCCTTGGAGCGTCAGCGCGACGACCTGGAGGATTTGAGCTGCCAGCTGGCAAAGGAGGCACGTTTCAAATCCGACTTGCTTTCCATGGTTAACCACGAGCTGCGCACCCCGCTCACGTCCATCATCACGTTTGCGCAGATATCGAAAGAGGCGTGCAGCGTCCAGGGCGATCCCTTGCGCGCCGCCGACCGTCATGCCTGGGAAGAGATCGAGAAGAACAGCCTGATCCTGCTGGAGATGATTAACAACATGCTCGACATAGCACGGTCGGATGCGGGCAGCATGCGCGCCACGTGCGAGCCCATGGATCTGGGTGATGTGGTGGCGTCGGTGAAAAGCACCATGACGCCGCTTGCACGCAAGTACGCGGTGTCGTTCGGGACGCGCATCGATTCGGATGTGCCTCTGGTCAACGGCGACTACGAGAAAACCCAGCGCATCCTGGAGAACCTGGCGAGCAACGCCATCAAGTTCACGCCCGACGGCGGGTCGGTCAGGCTGAGGGTGGGGCGCGACGCAGGCACGGGCGACGTGGTCATGCGCATGACGGACACGGGCATCGGCATCGCCGACGAGGACAAGGAGCGCATTTTCGAGCGGTTCTTCCAGGTGGACAGCACGTCCACGCGCAAGTACAACGGTAGCGGCCTGGGTCTGGCCCTCGTGCGGGAGTACGCGGCCATCCAAGGGTTCGAGGTGAGTGTGGAAAGCACGTTCGGGAAAGGGAGCACGTTCGTGGTGCGGATACCGGCCGCGGCGACCGTGGGGGAAGAGGGATAGCGCGCCGGGTTGAAGGCGGCCGGCACGCGAGATGGCGCCTGTGCGGGAAGGCAGCATGTCGCACGCGGACGCGCTGCGCCCTGCGAGCGGAAACATGCCGTCTTGCGGGTGGGAAGATGCCGCCGGGGACGGAGGAAAGGGAGAGTCAATGTACAAGGTCATGCTGATAGACGACGAGGAGAACCTGCAGGAAGCCATCGAGCGGCTGCTCGTGCAGGGCGGGTACGCTTTCTGCGGCGCGCGTGACGCCGAAAGCGGTCTGGCTCTGCTGGCCATCGAGAAGCCCGACCTGCTGCTGTTGGACGTCATGCTGCCGGGCATGAACGGATTCGACCTCTGCTCGCGCATCCGCGCGGAAGGACGCCGCATCCCCATCATCTTCCTGTCGGCGAAGAACGACATCGTGGACAAGAGCATCGGTTTCAAAGCTGGTGGCGACGACTACGTGACCAAGCCGTTCAACGCCACCGAGCTGCTGCTGCGCGTTGAGGCCAACATCCGCCGCCACAAGGACACCATGGACTTCGCGAAGTGCTGCAACCGCGAGGGCGTCACGAAGATCGGCGACTTGGAGGTGCATTTCGACGAGTACCAGGTGTTTGTGAAGGGCAAGCCGGTGGGGCTGACCACCAAGGAGTTCGAGATCGTGGCGTTTCTGGCCATGCACCCCGGCAAGGTGTTCACGCGCGGCCAGATTCAGGAATACCTGTGGGGAGAGGGCGAGGCAGACACGAAGACGAACAGCATCACCGTGTTCGTCCGCAAGATACGCGAGAAGATAGAGGAAAACCCCAGCGAACCGAAGTACCTGCTGACCGTCCAGCGGGTCGGCTACAAGATGGCGGATGCGCTGTAAGCCCCACGTCCCGTCTCTCGCGCTTGCGGCGGGGGGCAGCCGGGGGCAGCAGGAGCGGATCCCCTCGGTAGCCATTCCCTGGTTTGCGATAGTCCGACCAGGTTTTGCCTGGCTCGAAGACGGGATTGCATTTTCCTCGAATCTGCCGGCTTCCCGGTTCGCGGCGGCCTGTTCGCAGGGCCACCGCGAAGGATGTCCCCTTGTTTTCGCTAATCTCCCGTTAATATCTTCTTAATCGAAAACTTATTTTCAGGTTATCGCAATTATTGAGGCGCTTCGGCACAATCTTACTATGGCTGAAAAGCAGGGAGGTAACGTACAATTTTTTGCGCACTTTGACAGCAGGATAGCGTCCAGATAGGAAGGAGGGCACGGCCCGCCCCGGTATGATTCG
>CAJFVW010000131.1 GCA_904420575.1 uncultured Gordonibacter sp. | reverse complement strand
GCGGCAACGACCAGGGCGGCTTCTACCCGCACAACTACCCCAGCAACTTCACGGGCATCAACGCCGGCCGCACCGCCACGTTCGCCCGCATAGCCGCCAAGCACGCGCTGGGTGTGAAGTAGCGGGGGAGTAAGGCAACCTGCAACCGATCAGAACCGCCCTCGGCCACAGGTTGGCGCAGTAAGTCAGCGAGAGGCTTTGGGTCGCTTCGAATTGCCGTGATCGAACATGCCCTCTGGCATGTTCGATCCCCAACCATGCGCCCGAGCGGGCGCATCCTGCACGGCTTTGCCGAGCAGGATTGCGTGCTTTGCACGCAAGGAGGGCTTGGAGCGGCAAGGCGGAGTGTCCCAGAGCCTCGCAGCGTCGGCTCGTTCCGTCGGCCGGCAGGCCGACGGAACCATCAATGCACCAGATCGATCAGTTCCTGTCGAGAGTGAACGCCTAGCTTGGCGTAGACGTGCTTGGCGTGGGTGGCGGCGGTCTCCTTGGAGATGACCAACGCGTCGCGTATGTAGGGCACGGAGCGTCCGCGAGCAAGCAGGCCGAACACTTCCGTCTCGCGCGGAGTCAGCGCGTACTGGGCCGCCAACTCCTGGATCCTCTCGCCCAAGGCGTCGCTTTGCTGCGGCCCGTCTTCTTCGCCCGCCGAAAGCGAGCCCGCACCGTCCTGCCCGTCCGCACGTTGCAGCGCGGCCGCCCCGCCCATCGGCCCGAAAGCGTCAGGACCGCATCCGGCCTGCGCCATGCCCGCTGCAGTTTCGGCCGAAAAGCTCTTTTCGTCGTTCAGCACGTACATGGTCACCAGGACCAAAACCGCCATGGACCCTGCAGCCACCTGGTCCAGGCTCAAAGCTCCTTGCAACACTCCCTCGCCCAGCAGCACGGACGCCACCACGCCCAAGAAGTCGCCCAGGTGCACGAAGATCCAGCCGAACCCGAACGACTGCACCGCCGTGGCCTTGCCCGTGGCGGCGAAGCGCGCGAAGTACAGCTGCGTGATGAGGATGAACGCGAAGCGCGCCGCAATGGACACGACGTAGGCGCAGTAGCCGCCCATGTCCGGGCCGAACAGGACGACCGACGCGAAGCCCACTACCAGCACCGGGCACATCCAGCGGTACAGGAACGACATCGCGATCCGCCGGGGCCCCATGGTCGACGCCACGGCCACCACCACCATGAACGCGATGCTCACCACGAACACGAACTGAAACGGCCAGGACGTCTTGTCGGGCGCCTCATAGAACGTCCCCTCCACGCAGACGAACAGGCAGGCGACCATGACGCCCAGGCCGCCGCGCCCCATCGCCCGCAAGGCGCCGAAAGGGTTCCTTTGCGCCCTGTCGCGCGCGTCGTTGTAGGCCCGTTGCTCGAACGCGCCCCAGTGCTCGGCCGTGGCTTCCTGCCCCTGCACGTCGCGCCATGAGAACGCCAGGCACGCGCCCGACGCCAGCGGGAGCAGGGTGACCACCGCGACGGCCACCCACCCGCTCATCGACGACACCACCAGCACCAGCACGGCCGCGACCACCGCGGACACCGGCGCCAGGAACTCCGCGTCCTCCTGGGTGATCTTGGCGTAGTACTCGCCCCACATCACCCACATGAAGCCGCTGCCGAACCCGGTGAGAAGCGACGCCGCCACGAACACGCCCACGGTCACCGCGAAGTCGCCCGTCGGAAGATAGAACAACGGCGTCGAAAGGGCGGTGGCGGCCGGAGCAAGCCAGAACAGGCGCGGATGCGCGACCGGCGCACCCAGCCTGTTCTCCAAGCACACGATAAGGGTCAGCGCAATCACCGACGAGAACACCGGCAGGCCGCCGAACAGCAGCTGGACTCCCAGCCCCTCCAGGGGGTGCACGATGGCCTGGTCGCTCACATACCCGTCGACCACCTGGGTGTAGAACACGCAAAAGACCCAGGCGAGCAGGAACGACCAGCCGAACCGCCGCAGCATGACGGGCTTGCCCGCACGGGACGACAGCCACGCACCTGGTTTCACGTTCGCCTTAGCCGCCACGTTACGTCAGGGTCATTTCATCAGCTGCGTGACCGCCTGGGCGTAGGCCACGGGGTCTTCGATGGGAAGGCCTTCCACCAAAAGCGCCTGGTTGTACAGGATGTCGGCGTACAGCTTCACCTTGTCGGCGTCGCCTGCCTCCTGCGCGGTCTTCAGCGTGCCGAACACCGGGTGCTTCGCGTTCACTTCCAACACGCGCTGCGTCTTCACCTCGTCGTCGGCGCCCGGCATGCCGGAGAGGATCTTCTCCATCTCCAGCGACAGCGGGCCTTCGGCCGTGATGCACGCCGGGGCGTCGGTCAGGCGCGTGGACACCGCCACCTTCTCCACCTTGTCGCCGAGCGCTTCCTTCATGGCCTCGAACAGGTCCTTGTTCTCCTCGGCGGCCGCTTCCGCCTCCTTCTTCTCCTCTTCGGACTCCAGGCCCAAGTCGCCGCCGGCCACGTTCTTGAACG
>CAJFVW010000130.1 GCA_904420575.1 uncultured Gordonibacter sp. | reverse complement strand
CATCATCTGCTTGAAGGTGTTGCCGAAGCCCAGCTTGCCGTTCACGCTGTTGGGCATCAGCATGTTGACGTTGGACTTCCAGTTGCCGTAGAGGTTGGGGGCGTCCGCCTCCTGCTCCGGATACCAGAAGCCGTGCATGCAGTGGACGACGCCCTTCTTCATGGTGGGGGTGACGCGCGCCTTCTGGCGGATATGCCCATAAGGCGAGGAGATTTCCACCCAGTCCCCCTCTTCGATGCCGAAGTCCTGGGCGTCTTCCGAATTGATGTCGATCATCGGCCAGGGCGTTATCTTGCGCAGCGACGGCACCTGCTTGTGCTCGGAATGGAAGAAGTTCTGCTCTCGTGCGCCGGTGATCATCATGAACGGGTAGTCCTCGCTCAGGTTCGGCAGGGTGTCCGGACCGTACACGGGCGGCTCGTAGTAAGGCAGAGGGTCTTCGCCCCAGTTCTTGTACATCAGGGAGTACAGCTCCACCCGACCGGTGGTCGTCGGGAATCCCGGCTGACCGTCAGGGCGCAGCTTGCCGATCTTGTACTTGTAGTACGGCTCCTCGGACATGACGACCACCTTCTCGCGCAGCTCCTTGAAAGGAAGCCAGCTGCGCATGACGTGGAAGTTGTCGTAGTCTTCCTGGGTCTGGAAGCGGTTCCAGAATTCGGGGTGGGTCTTCTTGCCCACCATCATCATGATCTCGATGTCGCTCTTGCATTCGCCCACTTGGATGCACTTGTTCTGCGCTCCGTAGAAGGAGGCGTTGGACGCGTAGTGGGTGGCCACCATGCCGTCGTGCTCGATGGTGGAGGACACCGGCAAGACGACGTCGCACACGCCCATGATGGTGGGGTTCATGAAGCAGTCGCAGGCGAAGTTGAAGTCAAGCTTCTTGAGCGCCTCGTACCAGCGCTGCGGCTCCGCGGAGATCGCCGTGCCCACGGGGTTCGACGAAACGTAGCCGGCCATGTGTACCTTGTAGGGCTTCTCGGTCTCGAGCGCCTTGAGGAACTCGTCAGGATGGGCGGTCCACATGACGGCGCCCACCGCCGGGTACTTGTCCACGCCGATGCGCTTGGTCTCCCACATCTCTTCGGTCATGAGGCCGTTCTTCAGAGCGACGGCCAGGGTGGAGTCCTTTTTGTCCTCCACTTTCTTGCTGGCGTCCCGCGCCTTGCCACCGTCGACGCGGTTGCCGCCGTCGTCGTTCATGCCCAGCGTGGTGCCCCCCGGGGCGTCGATGAAGCCGGTGATGGTCATGAGCGCGATGAGGCACTGGCCCAGCTGCGTGCCGTTGGGGTTCTCGTCGACGGCGAGACCCCAGGCCAAAGACGAGGGCTTGGCGGAGCCGTACATCCGGGCGGCCTTCCAGATGAGCTCTTCGTCGACGCCGCAGATCTCTGCGGCGCGGGAAGGAGGCATCTCCTTGCAGCGCTCGGCCAGTTCGTCGTAGCCGTAGGTCCACGCGTCTATCCATTCGCGGTCCACCAGGCCTTCCTTGTCCATGACGTGGATCCAGGCCATGGCCATGGCGGTGTCGGTGCCCGGCTTCACCTGCAGCACTATCTCCGAGCGGGTGCCAAGCCACGTCATGCGAGGGTCGACGCAGATGAGCTTCGTGCCGAACTGGCGCATCATTTCGATGACGGCGTGGCCATACATGCCGTCCGGGTTGGAGCGAAGGGGTTCCTTGCCCCACAGCACCACGACCTCGGGAGGCACGAATTCGTCATGCTCGTACCGGTCGGCGAACTTCTGGGCGTAGTCGATTTCGGGATAGCCGCCGCCCAGCATGAACGCCGTGTTGGAAATGCGCGGACCATAACACGACCAACCGGCCTGGGCGTACACCGCGTTAGGGGAGCCGAAGACCAGGTTGGCCCACTGGGTGTACCAGTAGTTCGCCTCGCGGCCGGTGCCGCCGAAGACCGCGATGGTCTCGGCGCCGTACTTCTCGATGATCTCGTTGGCGGCGTTCGCCACCAGGTCGGTGGCCTCGTCCCACGAGCAGCGTTCCCACTTGTCAAGCCCGCGGTCTTCCTTCGCGCGCTTCATGGGATGGACGATGCGGTCCGGATGGTAGATGTACTCGGTCAAAGCCAGGCATCGCGGGCACAGCGAGCCCTTGGTGATAGGGTGTTCCGGATCGCCCTCCACCTCCGTCACCACGCCGTCCTTCACATGCACCTGAAGCCCACATCCCACCGGATGGCATCCCGGAGGGGACCAGGCACAGGTCCGGAAGATGGTCTCTTCCCCCTCTTGCCTCTTCCACTCGCTCATCGTTACCTCCTCGTACTCGTTTCGCTCGCCTACGCGGGTTCGCGGAGATCCCGAGAACCCGCTGTCAAGTATGCCTGCGCTCGACGGAACGAGGGAGAGACCAGAAATGTGCTTCCAAGCCCTATGAGGGGAAGGCCGTCAAATTGAATTTGTCACCGGCAGGGCGAAGGCGGGCGCATGCACGCGTCTCGCCGAGGTCACCGGCGGGGCGAAGGCGGGCGCATGCACGCGTCTCGCCGAGGT